>CAIWPS010000615.1 GCA_903914615.1 uncultured beta proteobacterium
CCGCGGTCGAGCCCAGGCCGGCGCGGCGGTTGGGCCGGGCGGGCGGTCGCGGGCGGCGGCGGGCTGGCGGCGGTGGGCAAGGGCAGGGCGGCGGGTCTGGGGCGGGTCGGCGCCGCGGGCTTTCAGCATACCGGAGCCACGGCCGGCACTGCACCACAATGCCGGCCTCGCCGGGCGCCGCCCCGGCCCCTGCCACGCGAACAGCGCCTCGATGACCGACCTCTTCACGCCGCCCCCGCCCGACCCTGCCGAGACCCTGCCGCTGGCCGACTACGCCGAGCGCGCCTACCTCGAATACGCCCTCTCGGTCGTGAAGGGCCGCGCCCTGCCCGACGTCTGCGACGGCAACAAGCCGGTGCAGCGGCGCATCCTGTACTCGATGTTCCGCATGGGCCTGGCCTACAGCGGCGCCGGCGGCGCCAAGCCGGTGAAGAGCGCGCGCGTCGTCGGCGACGTGCTGGGCCGCTACCACCCGCACGGCGACAGCGCCGCCTACGACGCCCTGGTGCGCATGGCGCAGGGCTTCTCGCAGCGCTACCCGCTGATCGACGGCCAGGGCAACTTCGGCAGCCGCGACGGCGACGGCGCCGCGGCGATGCGCTACACCGAGGCGCGCCTGGCGCCCATCGCCCGCCTGATGCTGGACGAGATCGACGAAGGCACGGTCGACTTCCAGCCCAACTACGACGGCAGCACCGAAGAGCCGAGGCAGCTGCCGGCGCGGCTGCCCTTCGTGCTGCTGAACGGCGCCAGTGGCATCGCCGTCGGCCTGGCCACCGAGGTGCCCAGCCACAACCTGCGCGAGGTCGCCGCGGCCACGGTGGCGCTGCTGAAGAACGACAAGCTCGGCGACGACGAGCTCCACGCGCTGCTGCCCGCGCCCGACTTCCCCGGCGGTGGCCAGATCATCAGCGCCGCGGCCGACATCCGCGAGATCTACCGCAGCGGCCGCGGCAGCCTGAAGGTGCGTGCGCGCTGGGTCATCGAGGACCTGGCGCGCGGCCAGTGGCAGCTGGTGGTGGGCGAGCTGCCGCCCGGCACCAGTGCGCAGAAGGTGCTGGAGGAGATCGAGGAGCTCACCAACCCCAAGGTCAAGACCGGCAAGAAGGCGCTGTTGCCTGAGCAGGTGCAGCTCAAGGCCACGGTGCTGGCGGTGCTGGACGCGGTGCGCGACGAGTCGAACAAGGACGCCGCGGTGCGCCTGGTCTTCGAGCCCAAGACGCGCACCGTCGGCCAGGCCGAGCTCATCACCACGCTGCTGGCGCACACCAGCCTGGAAAGCAGCGTGCCCTTGAACCTGACGATGATCGGCAGCGACGGCCGGCCGGTGCAGAAGGGCCTGCGGCGCATCCTCGCCGAGTGGATCGAGTTCCGCCTGCTCACGGTCGAGCGGCGCACGCGCCACCGGCTGCAGAAGGTGCAGGACCGCATCCACGTGCTCGAGGGCCGGCAGCTGGTGCTGCTGAACATCGACGAGGTCATCCGCATCATCCGCAACGCCGACGAGCCGAAGGCGGCGCTGATGGCGCGCTTCGGCCTGAGCGAGCGCCAGGCCGAGGACATCCTGGAAATCCGTTTACGCCAGCTGGCGCGGCTGGAGGCCATCCGCATCGAGCAGGAGCTGGCCGAGCAGCGCGAGCAGCAGGGCAGGCTGGAGGAGATCGTGGCCAGCCCGCTGTCCCTGCGCCGCGCCGTGGTCAAGGAGATCGAGGCCGACGCCAAGGCCCATGGCGACGCGCGCCGCACGCTGGTGCAGGAGGAGAAGAAGGCGGTGGCCGAAGTCCGCGTCGTCGACGAGCCGGTGACGGTGGTGGTCAGCGCCAAGGGCTGGGTGCGCGCCTTGAAGGGCCACGACATCGACCGCGCGACGCTGGCCTTCAAGCCTGGCGACAGCCTGCAGGTGGCCTACGACTGCCGCAGCGTCGACACGCTCGTCGTGCTCGGCAGCAACGGCCGCGCCTACAGCGTGGCCGCGGCGCTGCTGCCGGGCGGGCGCGGCGACGGCGTGCCCATCACCTCGCTCATCGACCTCGAACCCGGCACGCAGGCGGCGCAGACCTTCGCCGGCGCCGCCGACACCATGCTGCTGCTGGCCAACAGCGGTGGCTACGGCCTGCTGGCGCAGGCCGGCGACCTGCACGGGCGCAACCGCGGCGGCAAGAGCTTCCTGACGCTGGAGGCCGGCGACCGCGTGCTGGCGCCGGCCGTGGTGGCGCCGCGCCATCGCCAGCTCGGCTGCCTGGCCGCCGACGGCCGGCTGCTGGTGTTCGGCCTGGACGAGCTGAAGCAGCAGCCCGGCGGCGGCCGCGGGCTGACGCTGATGGACGTCGACGCCGCGGCACCGCTGCTCGCGGCGACGCCCTTTGCCGAGACGCTGCGCGTGCAGGGCAGCGGCCGTGGCGGCAAGCCGCGCGAGGAACTGCTGCGCGGCGCCGCGCTGGCGCTGCACGCGGGCAAGCGGGCGCGCAAGGGGCGCGCGGTGCAGGGCTTCAGGGCGGCCGCGCTGGCGGGCGACTGAAGCCCCGGCCCGGCGGGCCCGCCGCGGCCTGGGCGACGGCGCCGTGACTTGCATCACCGCGCCGTGCCCCCGCAAGTCGGGTGTGACGCCCGCCTGCGGGGCTGCGCCGCCGCGGCAGGGCGGTCAGACTCCCGGCATCGGGTTCGGGGCCGCGTGGCGGCTGCGGGCCAGCTTCAGGGACATCATGCGCAGGCTCTTCGTTCGATCCTTCACCGGCGCCGCGCTCGCGCTCGCCGGCCTGGCCGCCCAGGCCAGCGGCGTGACTTCGGCACCGGCGGTGCGGGTCAGCATCAGCGGCTGGGCCTACGGCGGCGCCGGTGACGTGCAGGCCACCGGCTACGGCGGCCCCGCTGGCGCCTTCATGGCTGCCCTGGCAGGCAGCGGCGCCTACGACACGCCGTCCTTCGTCACCTACAGCCTCACGCTGGGCGCGGCGCCGGCGTTCGGCGGCGCAGCCATGACCGGCTACAGCGTCGTCGCCGGCGCCGACTACTTCGCGGCCACGCGCGACAACCCCGGCATCGCCGCCAAGCTGGGCCGGCTCTTCACCTACGTCGCCGACAACCCCGGTCTGGTCGCCGATGCGGCCGCGTCGGCGTCGCTGCAGCTGGCGATCTGGAACCTGGTTTACGACCGCGACGACTCGCTCGGCGCCGGCCGTTTCCGCGACACCAGCGCCAACGCCGGCCTGGCGAATGCCCTGCTCGCCGGCGCCAAGGCCGAGACGGACGACCTCTACGGCGTGTTCGCGCTGCAGGGCAGCGCCGGCCCCGATCTGCTGCTGGTCGTGCCGCTCGACGGGGCTCCCGGCGCCAACGGCGTGCCCGAACCCGGCGCGCTGGCGCTGGTGGCGGCCGCGCTGGCAGCCCTGGCAGTGACGCGCCGCCGCCGCAGCTGACGTTCGCGCCGGGTCAGGCCGGGCGCTGCAGCAGCCGCAAAGCCACGGCGCCCAGGCCGATGAAGAGCGTCAGGCTGTAGAACTCGTAGGGCACGCCGAGCAGCCTGGTCGCGGCGTCGGCGCACGAGGCGTAGGCGGCAAAGACCTGGGGCAGCAGGTCCGACAGGCCCAGGCCCTGCACCACCACGTCGGCGAGCGTCTGCCGGCAAGAGTCGCTGGCCGCGGCGACGAAGTGCTGCCACAAGGCCGCGGCGGCACCGCAGCCGGCGAGCACCAGCATCACGGCCGCGGCCGCGCGCTGCAGCAGGCGCAGGCGCAACACCGCCAGCCCCAGGCCGGCGAGCGCGACGATGGCGATGGCAACAAAGATCGCCCGTTGCAGCACGCACCAGGGGCAGGGCTGCATGCCCAGCCGGTGCTGGGTGAACAGCGCCACGGCGACGGCCGCGGGCGGCACGATGGCGGCTGCGCCGAAGAGGCGCGGCGCCGTCAGCCTGCGCGTCACGGCCGCACCCCCGGGCCGGCGGCCCATCCCGCCAGGCGGGGCTGTGCCCGCGGCGAAGCCTGCCGGCTCAAGCGAGCTCTGCCGTGAGTTCGATCTCCACGCAGGCCCCCATCGGCAGCTGCGCCACGCCGAAGGCACTGCGCGCATGCGCACCCACCTGGGCGCCCAGCACCGCCACCAGCAGCTCGCTGCAGCCGTTGGTCACCAGGTGCTGCTCGGTGTAGAGGGCCGTGCTGTTGACCAGGCTCAGCACCTTGACGATGCGCTTGACCCGTTCCAGGTCGCCGGCCGCGGCCTGCAGCGTGCCCAGCAGGTCGACGGCGACGGCGCGCGCGGCACGCTGGCCTTCGGCGGTGCTCAGCTCGTTGCCCAGCTGGCCCACCCAGGGCTTGCCATCGCGCTTGGCGATGTGGCCGGAGATGAAGACCAGGTTGCCGCTGCGCACGAAAGGCACGTAGGCGGCTGCCGGCGTGGCCACCGGCGGCAGGGTGATCGAGAGGGACTGCAGGCGCTGCGCGATGCTCATGAAGGGGTCCTGGGCGGGAGGCCGGCCATCCTACACTGCGCCCATGCAAGCTCGCGTCGGCCCGGCGGCGCGCGCGGCCGGGCTGGCAGCGGGCTGGCGGGGCGGCGTGGCGTGGCAGTTGCAGCAGGCCGAGCTGTGGCC
>CAIWPS010000616.1 GCA_903914615.1 uncultured beta proteobacterium
CCCCCCGCAGGAGTGAACAGTCCCTTCGGGGCGGTACCGACCGCAGCGGCGCTGGCCAAGGGCGTCTGCACCAAGTTGCAATAGACACGGCTGTTTCAGCGCCGCCAGTGCAGATCGCCCTCGTCGGCATGCCCGGCAGCGGCAAGTCCACCGTCGGGCGCCATCTGGCGCGCCACCTGGGCCTGCGCTACATCGACAGCGACGCCGAGATCGAACAGCGAGCCGGCATGTCCATCCGCGACTACTTCGCGGCGCATGGCGAAGAGGCCTTTCGCGACCTCGAGCAGGACGTCATCGAGTCCCTGGCCACCAGCACCGGCACCGTGCTGGCCACCGGCGGCGGCGCCGTGCTGCGGCCCTCCAACCGCGACGCGCTGCACTCGCACAGCCACGTCTTTTACCTGCGCAACACGCCCGAGGAGCTGTTCCGGCGCCTGCGCCACGACACCCACCGGCCGCTGCTGCAGGTGGCCGACCCGCTGCAGCGCCTGCGCGACCTCTACCACGAGCGCGACCCGCTGTACCGCCGCTGCGCCCACTTCGTCGTCGAGGCGGCGCGGCCTTCGGTGCCGGCGCTCATCAGCATGGTGCTGATGCAGCTGGAACTCGCGGGCCTGGTCGATCCGTCGCAGTTGCAGCCGCCGCTGGGCCACTCAGCGGGCTGAGCGGGGGCCGTCGCGACCCTTAAACTCGCTGCCCATGAACGCTGCGACCGCCCGCACCGCTGTCACGGTGACGACGCCGCACAGCCGCTACGACATCCTCATCGGCGCGGGCCTGCTGGCCGATGCCACGGCGTGGCAGGGCCTGCCGGCAGCGACGCAGGCCGTCATCGTCAGCAACCCCACGGTCGATGCGCTGTACGGCCCTGCGCTGCAAGCCATGCTGTCTGCGCACCACGCCCGGGTCAGCCGCCTGCAACTGCCCGAGGGGGAAGCGCACAAGGACTGGGCGACGCTGAACCTGATCTTCGACCACCTGCTGGCGCAGGGCTGCGACCGCAAGACCGTGCTCTACGCGCTGGGTGGTGGCGTCGTCGGTGACATGACGGGCTTTGCCGCCGCCAGCTACATGCGCGGCGTGCCCTTCGTGCAGGTGCCGACGACGCTGCTGGCGCAGGTGGACTCGTCGGTGGGTGGCAAGACCGGCATCAACCACCCCCGCGGCAAGAACATGATCGGCGCCTTCTACCAGCCGCAGCGCGTGGTCTGCGACCTCGCCACGCTGGCCAGCCTGCCGGCGCGCGAGCTCTCCGCGGGCCTGGCCGAGGTCATCAAGTACGGGCCCATCGCCGACATGGCCTTCCTCGACTGGATCGAGGCCCACCTGGACGCCCTGCTCGCGCGCGACGCCGCGGCGCTGGCACACGCGGTGCGGCGTTCCTGCGAGATCAAGGCCGAGGTCGTGGGCGAGGACGAACGCGAAGGCGGGCGGCGCGCCATCCTGAACTTCGGCCACACCTTCGGCCACGCCATCGAGGCCGGCATGGGCTACGGGCAATGGCTGCACGGCGAGGCGGTGGGCTGCGGCATGGTGCTGGCGGCCGAGCTTTCGGCGGCGCTGGGCATGGTGGACACAGCTTTTGTGCAGCGCCTGGCGCGTCTCGTCGAACGCGCCGGCCTGCCGGTACGCGCACCGGCCATGGCAGGGGCGCGCTGGCTGGACCTGATGCGCGCGGACAAGAAGGCGCAGGGCGGCGAGATCCGCTTCGTGCTGATCGAATCCCCCGGGCACGCCGTGATGCGCCCTGCCCCCGACGCCACGGTGCTGCGCGCGATCGCACGCCACAGCGCCACGCTGCCCGAGGGCACGTGAACGCCCAGGCGCTCGCCCCCTGGGCCAGCGAACCGCAACGCAGCCGCGGCCGGCGGCGCCACGAGGCACTGGCGCCGCCGCGCAACGAGCACCAGCG
>CAIWPS010000617.1 GCA_903914615.1 uncultured beta proteobacterium
CCTCGCCATGAGTGCCTTCAACGAGGAACGCGTGCTCAGCGTCCACCACTGGACCGACCGCCTGTTCACCTTCACGACCACGCGCGACCCCGCGCTGCGCTTCTCCAACGGCCACTTCACGATGATCGGCCTGCGCGTCAACGGCAAGCCCTTGCTGCGCGCCTACAGCATCGTCAGCGCCAACTACGAGGACCACCTCGAGTTCCTGAGCATCAAGGTGCCCGACGGCCCGCTGACGAGCCGGCTGCAGCACATCCAGGTCGGCGAGCACATCATCGTCGGCAGGAAGCCCACCGGCACACTGGTGGTGGACTACCTGCTGCCGGGCCGGCGCCTGTACCTGCTTTCCACCGGCACCGGGCTGGCGCCGTTCATGAGCATCGTGCGCGACCCCGAGACCTACGAGAAGTTCGAGCAGGTCATCCTCGTCCACGGCGTGCGCCAGGTCGACGAACTGGCCTACCACGACGTGCTGGTGGAGCACCTGCCGAACCACGAATTCCTGGGCGAGCTCGTCACCAGCAAGCTGCGCTACTACCCCACCGTGACGCGGCAGAGCTACCGCAACATGGGGCGCATCACCGAGCTGATCGAGAACGGCAAGCTTGCCGCCGACCTGCAGGTGCCGGCGCTGGACCCGGCGCACGACCGCGTGATGATCTGCGGCAGCCCGGGCATGCTGCGCGACCTGAAGACGCTGCTCGAGGCGCGCGGCTTCAAGGAAGGCAATACCTCGACGCCGGGCGACTTCGTCATCGAGCGCGCCTTCGCCGAGCAGTAGGGCGACCCGCGGCGGGGGCGGATGGGCCCCGGTGACCAACAGCCCAGCATGTGGCGCCCCGCGGGCCTGCGGCGCCGGGCTCAGCTCAATGCCACGTCCAGCACCCCCAGCGCGGCAGGCCGTTGACAAAGCCCTTCGTACCAGCGGCGCAGGTGCGGATGTTCGGCGTGGGGCAGCGGCAGCCCCCACCAGCGGTGCATCTCGCAGGCGATGGGGATGTCGGCCATGGTGAGGTGTTCGCCTGCCATGAACGGGCGCTGCGCCAGATGCGCGTCCAGCAACGCGAGCAAGGGTCGGGTCGAGGCTTCCGAAACGGCGACCGCCTGCGCGTCGCGCCGGTCCGCCGGCGTGCGGACGAGCTGGATGAAGGCCTCGCGCCCGGCGGCGTTCAGGGTCGTCTGCTGCCAGTCCATCCAGCGTTCCGCGTCGAAGCGGCTGCGCAAGTCCAGCGGATACAGGCCGCCCTGCGCATGTCTTGCGCAGAGGTAGCGGACGATGGCGTTGGACTCCCACAGCACGAAGCCTTCGTCCTCGATGGTGGGCACAAGCGCGTTGGGGTTGAGGGCCAAGTAGGCCGGCGACTTCGTGATGCCGAAGGCGGCACCGGCGTCGATGCGTTCGAAAGGCAGCCCCAGCAGCTGCGCGGTAAGGACCACCTTGCGCACGTTGATCGACGAGAGGCGGCCCCAGAGCTTCAGCATGATTGGGTCCCGGCGCGGCCAACCATCGCCATCAGTGCAGCTTCACATGCGGCTCGGTTCGCCGCACGATCAGCCGCGCCAGCGTGTCCAGCGCCACCTTGGTCCAGCCGTGCAGCGCCAGCTCATGCATCTTGTAAAGCGACAGGTACATCAGCTTGGCGAACAGGCCCTCGACCATCATGCTGCCGCCGATGAGCCCGCCCATCATGCTGCCCACGGTGCTGTACTCGCCCAGGCTGACGAGCGAGCCGAAGTCGCGGTAGCGGTAGGGCAGCAAGGACTGGCCGGCCAGGCGGCGGCGGACCTGCTGCACCAGGTGCGTGGCCTGCTGGTGGGCAGCCTGGGCGCGCGGCGGCACCAGGCCGCCCTTGCCGTGGTTCGCCTCGGGCCAGTCGCAGGCCGCACAGTCGCCGAAGGCGAAGATGTCGTCGTCGCGGCTGGTCTGCAGCGTGGGCCGCACGACGAGCTGGTTGACGCGGTTGGTCTCCAGGCCCGCGATGTCCTTCAGGAAGTCGGGCGCCTTCACGCCCGCGGCCCAGACGATGAGCTCGGCCGGCAGCAGCCGCCCGTCGGCCAGCTGCACGCCGCCGGCCTGCACCGCGGCCACGCGGGCGTTGGTCAGCACGTTCACGCCCAGCTCGCGCAGCAGCTTCTCGGTGGCCAGCGAGAGCCGCTCCGGCAGCGCAGGCAGCACCCGCGGCGCCGCTTCCACCACCGTGACCTGGATGTCCTTGTCGGCATCGACGCGGTCCAGTCCGTAGGCCACGACCTCGCGCGTCGTGCGGTGCAGCTCGGCCGCCAGTTCCACGCCCGTGGCGCCGGCGCCGATGATGGCCACGTGCAGCTGTTCGGGCCGCAGCGGTTCGGTCTGGGCATGGGCGCGGATGCAGGCGTTGATCATGCGCTGGTGGAAGCGCTGCGCGTCGGCCGCCGATTCCAGCCGCATCGCGTGCGCGGCCACGCCGGGGGTGCCGAAGTCGTTGCTCTGGCTCCCGACGGCGATGACCAGCGTGTCGTAGGGCACGGCGCGCGGCGGCGTCACCTGGCGGCCTTCCTCGTCGAAGTGCGGCGCCACCTGCACTTCACGGCGTTCGCGGTCCAGCCCCGTCATCTCGCCGACGCGATATCGGAAGTGGTGCCAGTGGCTCTGCGCCAGGTAGCCCACCTCGTGGTCGCTCATGTCCATGCTGCCGGCGGCGATCTCGTGCAGCTTGGGCTTCCAGACGTGGGTCTGGGTCTTCTCGACCAGCGTCACTTCGGCAACGCCGCGGCGGCCCAGGGTGTCGCCCAGGCGGGTGGCCAGCTCCAGGCCGCCGGCGCCGCCGCCGACGATGACGATGCGGTGCGGTGCCGCCGCCATCAGCGCGCGCGGGCCACCGGCTCGCGCACGGTGACGACGTCGAGCACGGCCTCGGGCTCGTCGGCCTCGGCGGTGCCTTCGTGGTCGAGCTGACGGTGCAGCCGCGCCATGTCGAGGTCCCCGGTCCACTTCGCGACCACCAGCGTCGCGACGCCGTTGCCGACCAGGTTGGTCAGCGCCCGCGCCTCGGACATGAAGCGGTCGATGCCCAGGATCAGCGCCAGCCCCGCCACCGGCACCCCGCCCACTGCCGACAGCGTGGCCGCCAGCACGATGAAGCCGCTGCCGGTGACGCCGGCCGCGCCCTTGCTGGTGAGCAGCAGCACCGCCAGCAGCGTGAGCTGC
>CAIWPS010000618.1 GCA_903914615.1 uncultured beta proteobacterium
GTGGCGGTGAAGGCGCGCGCGCCGTTCCAGCCGGCGCCGGTGATCATGCCGATGGAGGCGATCTCGTCCTCGGCCTGCACGATGGCGTAGCGCGCCTGGCCCGTGGCAGGGTCGGTGCGGTACTTCTGGCAATACTTCTGGAAGGCCTCGACGACCGAGGTCGAGGGCGTGATCGGGTACCAGGCACAGACGGTGGCGCCGCCGTAGACGCAGCCCAGGCCCGCGGCGGTGTTGCCGTCGACGAAGATGCGCTCGCCGACCTTGTCGGCGCGCTTGATGCGCAGGCCGATCGGCGGCTTCAGGTGGTCGCGCGCGAAGCCGCGGCCGGCGTGCAGCGCGCGCACGTTCGATTCCAGCAGCCGCTCCTTGCCCTTGTACTGCTCGGTGAAGAGTTCCTCGATGACGCGCGTGTCGACTTCCATCAGTGTGGCCAGCGCGCCCAGCACCATGATGTTCTTGAACAGCGTGCGCTGGCGCGGATCTTCGTAGGTGGCGTTGCAGATGGCCGTCACCGGCATGCCGATCACGGTGATGTCCTCGCGCAGCGCGCCCGGGGGCAGCGGCTTGGTGCTGTCGTAGAAGAGGTAGCCGCCGGGCTCGATCTCGGCGATGTCGGCGCCCCAGGTCTGCGGGTTCATCGCCACCATCATGTCGATGCCGCCGCGCCGGCCCAGCCAGCCGCGTTCGCTCACCCGCACCTCGTACCAGGTGGGCAGGCCCTGGATGTTGCTGGGGAAGATGTTGCGCGGGCTCACCGGCACGCCCATGCGCAGGATGGCCTTGGCGAAGAGCTCGTTGGCCGAGGCCGAGCCCGAGCCATTGACGTTGGCGAACTTGACGACGAAATCGTTGACCGCTTCGATGCGCTTCATGCAGTGGCTCCTGCGGTCTTGTGGCTGAGTTTGCTGTCGCGGCACTGCGGCCCGGCCTTGGTGGTCATGAAGAGGAATTTCTGCATGTCCCAGGCGCCCGTGGGGCAGCGCTCGGCGCACAGGCCACAGTGCAGGCAGACGTCCTCGTCCTTGACCATCGCGCGCTGCGTCTTCAGCGGCGCGCTCACATAGAGGTCCTGGGCGAGGTTGAGCGCCGGGGCCTTGAGCTCGGTGCGCAGCCTTGCTTCGTCGCCGCTGCCGTCGGTGAAGGTGATGCAGTCCATCGGGCAGATGTCGACGCAAGCGTCGCACTCGATGCACAGCTTGCCGGCGAAGACGGTCTGCACGTCGCAGTTCAGGCAGCGCTCGGATTCCTTGAAAGCGGTGGCGAGGTCGAAGCCCAGCTCCACTTCCACCTTGATGCTGGACAGGGCCTTCGCCGCGTTGGCCCAGGGCACCTTGAAGCGCAGGTCGTTGCTGGGCGCGTTGTCGTAGCTCCACTCGTGGATGCCCATCTTCTGCGACACCAGGTTGACATGCGGCGGCGGCCGCAGCGTCACCGCCTCGCCGTGCAGGAAGCGGTCGATCGACACCGCGGCCTCGTGGCCGTGGGCGACGGCGGTGATGATGTTCTTGGGGCCGAAGGCGGCGTCGCCGCCGAAATAGACCTGCGGGAGCGTCGACTGGAAGGTCTGCGCGTCGAGCTTGGGCAGGCCATTCGCCTCGAACTCGATGCCGCAGTCGCGCTCGATCCAGGGGAAGGCGTTCTCCTGCCCCACCGCCACCAGCACCTCGTCGCAGGGCAGCAGCACGTCGGGCTCGCCGCTGGGCACCAGGCTGCGCCGGCCCTTCGCGTCGTACTCGGCGCGCACGATCTGGAAGCGCATGCCCACGAGCTTGCCGCCTTCGTGCACGCATTCCAGAGGCACGTGGAAGTTCAGGATCGGGATGCCCTCGTGCATCGCGTCCTCCTTCTCCCAGGGCGAGGCCTTCATCTCGTCAAAGCCCGAGCGCACGACCACCTTGACGTCGCTGGCGCCGAGGCGGCGCGCCGAGCGGCAGCAGTCCATCGCGGTGTTGCCGCCGCCGAGCACGATGACGCGGTCCTGGGCCGCGGTGACGTGGCCGAAGGACACCGAGGCCAGCCAGTCGATGCCGATGTGGATGTCCTTGGCCGCCTCGGCGCGCCCGGGGATCTGCAGGTCGCGCCCGCGCGGCGCGCCGCAGCCGACGAAGACGGCATCAAAGCCCTGGCCGAGCAGCGCGCGCATTGAATCGATGCGCTGGCCGTGGCGGAACTCGACCCCCAGGCCGAGGATGTAGCCGGTCTCCTCGTCGATCACCGCCTCGGGCAGGCGGAAGCGCGGGATCTGCGTGCGGATGAAGCCGCCGGCCTTCTTCTCGCCGTCGAACACCGTCACCGCACAGCCCTGCAGTGCGAGGTCGCGCGCCACCGTCAGCGAAGCCGGGCCGGCGCCGACGCAGGCCACCTTCCTGCCGTTGCGCGGCTGCGGCCGCGGGATCATCGCCCGCACCTCGTCGCCTTTGAAGTCGGCGGCCACGCGCTTCAGGCGGCAGATCGCCACCGGTTCGGGCTTGGCCGCATTCTTTTCCTCGACCCGACCGCGCCGGCAAGCCGGCTCGCAGGGCCGGTCGCAGGTGCGGCCGAGCACGCCTGGAAAGACGTTGCTGACCCAGTTCACCATGTAGGCGTCGTCGTAGCGACCCTGGGCGATGAGGCGGATGTACTCGGGGACAGGGGTGTGGGCCGGACAGGCCCATTGGCAATCGACGACCTTGTGGAAATAGGCCGGATCGCTGATGTCGGTGGCTTGCAAGCAGGGTCTCCTCGCCGGCCCTTGGGGCTCGCCAGACCGCGCGAGGGGGACCGATCGCTGTGGGGCGCAGTCTAGGGCCCGGGTCGGGCGGCGGCCAGCGCGCGGACCTGATTAAGATCAGCCCCTTGTGCAATTTGCCTGCTGGCGTCCGGGGAAACCGGGGTGCGACGGCGCCCGTTACGCAGCCAACAGGACCGTCCCATGCCATGACCGGCTCCCACTCTTGCACACCGCCCGCATGACCGCGCCGCCACCCCTGCCGCCGCCGCTGGACTGCGAGCGCTTCGCCTTCAACGGCATCAACGGCTACGTCGCCGGCGACGGGCCGCCGCTGCTGCTGGTGCACAGCGTCAACGCCGCCGCCTCGGCCGCCGAGGTGCGGCCGCTGTTCGAGCGCTGGCGCCTGTCGCGCACGGTGTTCGCCATCGACCTGCCCGGCTACGGCCTGTCCGACCGCGGCGACCGCGACTACACGCCACGCCTGATGACGGACGCGCTGCACGCCACGGCGGTGCAGATCCGACTGCGCTGCGGGCCGGGCGCCATCGACGCGCTAGCGCTGTCGCTGAGCTGCGAATTCCTGGCCCGCGCGGCGGTCGAAGAGCCCGCGCACTGGGGCCGGCTGGCGCTCGTCAGCCCCACCGGTTTCCGCGGCACGAAGCCGTGGCGCGAGGCGCCGGGCAGCACGCGCGCGATGCCCTGGCTGTACCGGCTGCTGAACGCGCCGCTGTGGAGCCAGGCCGTCTTCAACGGGCTGACGCGGCCGGCCGTGGTGCGCTACTTCCTGCAGCGCACCTGGGGCGGCAAGCAGATCGACGAGCGCCTGTGGGCCTATTGCGTGCGCACGGCAGCGCAGCCCGGGGCGCGCCACGCGCCGCTGCATTTCCTGTCGGGCGGGCTCTTCAGCAGCGACATCCACACCCTCTACGAAGCGCTGACGCAGCCGGTGTGGATGGTCCACGGCACGCGCGGCGACTTCACCGACTACCGTGGCAAGGGCATCGTGGCGCGGCGGCCGAACTGGCGCTTCAGCGTCTACGGCGGCTGCGGCGCGCTGATGTACTTCGAGAAGCCCTCGCAGTTCAATGCCGAGTTCGAGAATTTCCTCGGCCACTGAGGCCGCCACCCGGATCAGGGGGCGCGGCCACGCGGCGATGCCGCCAGACTACGGCTGCGGAAACGCAGCCGGGGTGGCACGGGCACGGTCCGCCGCTTGCATGCATCCTTCCGCCACGTCGACAAGAAAGGCCAACGCCATGAACGCAAGCTGCCGGGAAAGCGCCCGGTGCCAGCCCCCCATGATCCGCGGCGCCTGCGCCGCGGGGCTCGCCGCCTGCGCCCTGCTGCTGGCCGCCTGCGCCACGGCGCCGGCCGACGCGGTGCCTGCCGCCGCGGCCACGCCCGGCACACCGGCTCCGCTGACGACGGTGCCCTTCATCGACCTCGACAGCTTCGACAAGGCCATGGACAAGGCGCTGTCGGGCGGTGCCAGCCAGGTGCAGATCACGATGCTGACGCCGATGTCGCCCAACGCCATCCCGCCGCGGCTCGGGCGCTGGCTCAACACCGTGCAGCAGAACGGCGGCAAGCTGAGCGTCGACAGCGACGCACCCACGCGCAGCCTGTCGATCATCACGGCGCTGATGGGGCTGGCCGTCGACGCCTGGCAGGACCACCACATCAAGAGCCTGGTCCGCGGCATGGACGCCCAGGTGACGCTGCGCGCCAACGAGATCCAGAGCATCACGCTGCGCAAGAAGGACGCCGCAGCGTCCTGAGCCGCGGCGGGCATCGCTGGCCCTACAGCGCCTTGGTCGCGATGCGGAAGTCCGGGTCCTCGGGGTAGGCGGCGATGGTGTAGCCCAGGCTGGCCATCAGCCGCAGCATCGGCCCGTTGTTGGTCAGGATGAGGCCCATGATCTCGCTCAGGCCCTTGGCGCGTGCAGCCTCGGCGATGGACAGCATCAGCCGCGAGCCCAGGCCCTGGCCGGTGTAGTCGTCGGCGACGACGAGGGCGAACTCGCAGCTGGTGCCGTCGGGGTTGGTGACGACGCGGCTGACGCCGATGATGCGTTCGGTCTCGCTGACGCTGCCGTCGTCGGCCGTGTGGCGCTGCCTGACCACCGCCACCAGCGCCATCTCGCGGTCGTAGTCGATCAGCGTGAAGCGCGCCAGCATGCGCGTCGGCAGCTCGGGCAGGCTGCTGGCGAAGCGGAAGTAGCGGCTCTCCTGCGACAGCCCGCGCACCAGTGCCTGCAGCATGTCGGCGTCGTCGGGGTGGATGGGACGCACCGTGTACAGGCCGCCGCCCTTCAGCGGCCATTCGCGCTCCAGGCCCGAGGGGTAGGGCAGGATGGCGAGGTGGCCGTAGCTGCCGGCGGTCTGCACCGCGCTGTCGACGACGATGCGCGCGTCCACCGCCACCGCGCCGTCGGCGTCGACGATGAGCGGGTTGATGTCCATCTCGCGCAGCTGCGGCAGCGCGCACACCATCTCGCTCACGCGCAGCAGCACGCGCTCCAGCGCGGCGTGGTCGGCGGCCGGCGCGCCGCGCCATTCGCCCAGCATCTCGGCGACGCGGGCGCGCTCGATCAGCGCCGCGGCGAGGAACTGGTTCAGCGGCGGCAGTTCCATCGCGCGGTCGGCGATGAGCTCGATCATGGTGCCGCCGGCGCCGAAGGTGATGACGGGGCCGAAGGCCTCGTCGGTGGTCATGCCGACGAAGACCTCGCGGCCGCGCTGGCGGCCGGCCATCGGCTGCACCGTGATGCCGTTGATGCGCGCCCCCGGCTGAGCCTTGCCCACCGCCTGCAGCATCTCGGCGTAGCGGTCGCGCACCTGCATCGCGGTGTGCACGTCCAGCACCACGCCCTGGACGTCGCTCTTGTGGGTGATGTCGGGCGAGTCGATCTTCAGCGCCACCGGGTAGCCCAGCTGGCTGGCGATGAGCATGGCCTCGGTGGCGTTGTGCGCCAGCATGGTGCGCGTGACCGGGATGTGGAAGGCCGCCAGCAGCGCCTTGCTTTCCATCTCCGTCAGCACCTTGCGGCGTTCGGCCAGCACGCCTTCGATGAGCAGCCGCGCGCCTTCCGTGTCGGGCTGCGCGCCGCCACCCAGCGGCGGCGGCGTCTGCTGCAGCAGCTGCTGGTTGCGGTAGAAGCTGGCGATGCTGTGGAAGGCGTCGACCGCGCCCTCGGGCGTGCGGAACACCGGCATGTGCTTGTCGGCCAGCCACTGGCGGGCCGCGCGCACGCTGGACTCGCCCATCCAGCAGCCCAGCACCGGCTTGGCGGCAGGCGAGAAGACCTCGCCGACGGCGTGCGCGATGGCGTCGCTGTCCACGCCGGCCTTGGGGGCGTGGATGAGCAGCACGCCGTCGATGCCCTTGTCGGCCACCGCCGCCTGCATGGTAGCGACATAGGCGGCACCGTCGGCGTCCTCGCCGAGGTCGTCGACCCGCGACACCGTCAGGTCCAGCGGCCCGGCCCAGTCCGCGGCGATGACCGCCGGCCCGCCGCCGTTGGTGATGATGGCCAGCCGGCTGCCGACGGGGCGGAAGCGCGAGGCCAGGCATTGCGCGGCCGAGAACAGCTGCGTGAACTGCCGCACCCGCACCACGCCGGCGCGGCGCAGCGCGGCGTCGAAGACGTCGTCGCTGCCGACGATGGCCGCCGAATGCGTCAGCGCCACCTTCGAGCCCGCGGCCTGGCGGCCGGCCTTCATCACCACCACCGGCTTGGCGTAGGCGGCGGCGCGCAGCGCGCTCATGAAGCGGCGCGCGTGGCGTATGCCTTCCATGTAGACGAGGATGCTCTGGGTGGCGTTGTCGCTGGCCAGGAAGTCCAGCACCTGCGGCAGTTCCACCGCGGTGTTCGGCCCCAGCGAGACGACGGTGGAAAAGCCCACGCCGTGCTGGCTTGCCCAGTCCAGCATGGCCGCCGTCAGCGCGCCCGACTGCGACACCAGCGCCAGCGGCCCCGGCGCCGCCAGCGCCCCCAGGGAACTGGCATTCAGGTGCAGCGCCGGCCGCTGCAGGCCCAGGCTGTTGGGGCCGAGCAGGTTGACGCCATAGCGGTGCGCCGTCTGGTGCAACTGCGTGCACAGCGCCGGCGGCAGGCCGCTGGAGAGCACCAGCGCGGCGCGGCAGCGGATGCGGCCGACGATCTCGAGCGCCGGCAGCACCTGGTCTGCGGGCAGGGCGATGAGCGCCAGGTCGGCGCGCGACTGCGCCAGGTCGGCCAGCGTGCCCGTCATGCCGATGTCCAGCCACACCACGCTGCCGGCGTAGCCGCTGTCGGGCGCCAGGGCCACGCGCAGTGCGCGGGCCTCGCGCGTGGGGGCGGCGGCCGCCGCGGCGGCGGGGTCGCCGGCAAACGCGACGATCGAGCGCGGGTTGAACAGGGGGGTGAGGAAATGGCGATCCACGGGCATGGCAATCCGCTGCTGCAACCGTGCAGCGCGTCCCCAGCATAGGCGACGCCGGCGGCCCCGGGCATGACCAGGATCATGTCCGGAGCCGCCCTGCATGGCACCATTGCGCGCATGGTACGCAAGGCCCCCGCCACCCCCGATGTCCTGGACGACAGCGTGCTGCGCGGCATCGCCGCGCGCGGCGGTGTGCGCTCCTACCCGGCGCAGGCCGTGCTGGTGACCGAGGACGACCGCAGCGACGCGCTCTACATCATCCTCAGCGGCCGCATCAAGGCCTACGGCTCGGGCGACGATGGCCGCGAGGTCGTCTACGGCACGCTGGGCGTGGGCGAATACTTCGGCGAGCTCACGCTCGATGGCGGGCCGCGCTCGGCCTCGGTGATGACGCTGGAGCCCACCACCTGCGCCGTCGTCCCCGGCAACGAGGTGCGCGACTTCCTGGCCACCCACCCCGACTTCGCGGTGCACCTGGTGAAGAAGCTGATCCGCCAGTCACGCGCGCTCACCGACCAGGTCAAGAGCCTGGCGCTGGAGGACGTGTACGGCCGCATCGTGCGGCTGCTGCGCACGCTGGCGCGCGACGAGGGCGGCGTGCCCGTGCTGCCCGAGAAATTGACGCAGCAGGACATCGCCGACCGCGTCGGCTCGTCGCGCGAGATGGTCAGCCGCGTCTTCAAGCCGCTGCAGGAGGGCGGCTATGTCGAACTGCGCGGCGGGCGCATCGCGATCCTGAAGAAGCTGCCGGCGCGCTGGTAGCGTGGCCGGGCCACCGCGGCGCGGTGTCGGCGCGCCGACATGTCGTGGCGTGCGACGGTGAATTTGTCACGTTCCCGCTGTCGCTTCGGTCATCGCCCGCCGCCGCCCCGCCGCGGACATTGGGACACCGCGCGGACTTCCCCGCGCCGCCCCGACCGGAGTCCACCATGAAGCACCTGATCCTCGCCGACTCGCTGCTGTCGTTCATGGTCTGCAGCGTGCTTGCCGCGCTCGCCTGCGTGGCCATCGTGGCGCTGCAGCCGGCCCCCGCCGCCATCGCGGCGGCCACGGCGACGCAGCTGGCCCAGGCAGCCACGCCGACCCGCTGACCGGCGGGTGATGGTGGCCGTGGATACTCCCGTCCGGAGCTCGGGTACCGCGCCGTGGGGGCGCGGGGCCGTCGCACCGGGAGACAAGGTGGTTCTGCTCAACGCACTGGCCTCGCAGGCCGATCGCTTCATGGCCTCGCTGGCGCGGCCCGACGAGGCCCTGGCCGTTGCCTCGGCCGCCGTGGCGGTGGCGCTCGTCATCGTGAGTGCCTTCGTTCGCACCATGATCCCGCTGCGCTGGCTGGCGGTGGGCAGCAACGTGGGCTTCATCTTCTACGGCCTCGTCCACCCGAGCCCGCTGCTGCTGGCCGTGAACACCGTGCTGCTGCCGGTGAACCTGTGGCGCGTGCGCCAGATGGTGCAGCTGACGCGGCGCGTCTCGGCCGCGGCCGACCCGCGGCAGCTCGAGCTCTGGCTGCGCCCCTACATGCACAGCCAGGAATTCAAGGCCGGCGCGACGCTCTTCGAACGCGGTGCGCCGGCCGACCGCCTGTACTTCCTGGCCGCCGGGCAGGTGGAACTGCCCGAGGTGGGCCGCACGCTGCAGGCCGGCCAGATGTTCGGCGAGATCGCCTTCTTCGCCCCCGACCGCCGCCGCAGCAGTGGCGCGCGCTGCGCCACCGACTGCACCGTGCTGTCTATCGACGAGGTCACCTTCAAGGAACTGGTCCTGCAGAACCCAGACTTCGGCCTCGAGGTGGTGCGGCTGATCGCCGGCCGCCTGAGCCAGGACGTGCAGCGACTGCAGAAGTCCGAGCCTGCGGCCCACGGCGCGCCGGCCGCACAGCCGTCGACGACGGCGACCTGATTACACTGTGCGCCGCCGGGCGGGCCTGCGGCTTGCATGCCCCGCCCGGCCTCCGAACCCTTCTCCCAGCCCAAGGTGCCGAATGAAACATGCCTTCCTGCTTTCCGCCCTCATGTGCTCCATGGCTGCGTGGGCGGCCGGGCCGAAGACCAAGCTGATCGACCACTCGAACCCCGGTCTGATCGACGCTGCCGCGGCCATGAAGGTGATGGAGGAGAACATCCCCGCCAAGGTGTGGAAGGTCTACCCCGCCAGCAAGTGGGCCTTCGCCAGCCAGGTGGTGGGTGGCGTGACACCCGCGGGCACCTGCGTGATCTCGGCGCGCGTCATGCTGCTGCCGCTGACCCCCACCGTGAAGGCGCCGCTCTTCCGCCCCGAGAAGACGGCCACCGCCTTCGACGCCCTGCCCGGCACCGGCGTCGACAAGTGCAAGGAACTGGCGCACGAGAAGCTGAAGGAAGCCACCCTGGCCGTGGTGTCCGATCTCGTCAAGACCTGAGCGGTCCCGCAAGCCGCGCGCGCCTTCAGCCGGCCAGCAGGCGCTGCCAGCCGGCACGGCCAAGTTGGCGCAGCGTGGCGATGTTGCGTTCGTAGATCGCCTCCGGGTCCGGGTAGGCCGCCACCGCGCGCGCGATGCTGGCCTCGCGCAGCAGGTGCAGCGTGGGATGCGGCGCGCGGTTGGTGCAGTTGCCCATGTCGGCGGCGCGCGTGCCGGCGAAACGGTACTGCGGGTGGAAGCTGGCGATCTGCAGCGTGCCCTCCAGGTCCAGGTCCTGCAATGCCGCGTCGGCGACGTCGAGAAACTCGTTGTAGTCGACGAAATCGCCCAGCACCTGCGGATGCACCAGCAGCGTGGTCTCGATCTCGTCGGGGTCGGCGGCGGCGAGCAGGCGCAACTCTGCGACCAGTTCAGCCAGCAACGGCGCCGCTGCCGTGGCAGCGCTTTCGACCCAGCGTATCTGCTCCTTCGCGTGCACCGCCTTCGCGAACGGGCAGAGGTTCAGGCCGATCACGGCCCGCTCAAGCCAGTGGCGTGTCTCGTCGAGTGCCGAACTCATGCGTGCATCGTCTCACGACCTCGTTATCCCAACCCATGCTTCCGGTTCGGTCCTGTCAATTGCCAACAAATGCCGCATAGCCTCGCGTGCACTGGGCCAGAATCGCATTTTGAACTGGCCATCCTCTCCCTAGGCGGGCGCATGCCGAAGCGTCCCAAGGCCGCCAGGGATGCGGGCATTTCGCCGCCGGAGGCACAGGCCCAGTCACACTCGCTCGACACCGACGGAGACCCCGAATGCTGAACAGACGTCATCTCCTGGCCCTGCCCGCCGCCCTTGCCCTGGTGGTGCCCGCCGCCCGTGCCGCCGGTGCCATGGACGCCGATCTGCGAAGCAAGGCGAGACGCGCCGTGGCCAACGGCCTGCACTACCTGCGCACCCAAGTGGGCTCCGACGGTTCTCTGCTGAAGTCGGTGGGCGTCACCGCGCTGTCTCTGCGCGCCTTCCTGGAAAGCCCTGCCGCCTACAACGAAAGTGACGGCGGTTTCGTCACGCGCCAGGTGGATTTCCTGCTCTCCAAGGTCCAGGCCGACGGGTCCATCAGCGAATCGATGCAGGCCAAGTCCTACAACACCGCAGTGGCCCTGAACGCACTGGCCGCCACCAAGAACCCCAAGTACAAGGATGTCATCGCTGCGGGCCGCAAGTTCCTGATCAGCCACCAGATGGACGAGAACGAGGGCTACCAGCCCGACCACCGCTATTACGGCGGCATCGGCTACAGCGGCGGCGAGCGGCCTGACCTGTCCAACGTCTACTTCGCGCTCGAAGGGCTGAAGGCGGCCGACACCGACCCCAAGGACCCGGTGTGGCAGAAGGCGTTGAAGTTCGTCAGCCGCAACCAGAACCGCAGCGAAAGCAACGACCAGCCCTGGGCCGGAAACGACGGTGGCTTCGTCTACATGCCGGGCTCCAACCCTGCGCAATACGAGAACGGCCTGGCGTCCTACGGCGGCATGACGGCCGCCGGCCTGTTGAGCCTGCTCTTCGCGGGCGCCGACAAGAGTGACCCTCGCGTGCAGGCCGCCCACAAGTGGATCGCCGCGAACTACACGCTGGAGACCAACCCCGGCACCGACAAAAAGCACGGCCTGTTCTATTTCTACAACGTCTACGCCAAAGTGATGCTGGCCTACGGCGAAGACACCGTCACCGACGCCA
>CAIWPS010000619.1 GCA_903914615.1 uncultured beta proteobacterium
GTTCGCCAAGGCGCCAGGGGCCCATGTCGGGGCAGAACCAGCAATTGTTCTTCTTGCCCGGTTGAAGCCAGCGCCGCGGCAGCCGATACCAGGCCATGAAACAGATGAATGTGTCGACGCGCCTGGCGATCCTGGTCTGATCGATGGCCGTACTGGTCTACAGCATCGGCGAACTGGGACTTTTCGGCACCACCGACTCCAACGAGCGGCTGCAGTCGGTGTACGAGCACCGGGCCGTGCCTGCGGCGGAACTCGGGGAAATTCGCGCCGAACTGCTGGAAACCCGGCTGGCGATGAAATGCGTACGTCGTGACCCCGACGGCCGAGGTCTCGGCGCAGGGCGTTGCCCGGCTGGAGGCCAGCCTTGCGAGCATCGACAAGCAGTGGGAGGCCTACGAAGCCAAGCCGCACGGCGGCCAGGAGGTTCCGCTGGTCCGCGCCTTCGCGACCGAGAACGCCAATCTGTTTAAAGAAGGCTTCGAACCCGCACTCGTGGCTTTGCGCGCAGCGGATCCGGCCAAAGTCCAGCAACTGCTGGTCGAGAAGATTCGGCCCCAGTTCTTGTCCGCTCAGCAGGCACTGACGCAATTGGTGAGCTTGCACCTGGATGCGGCCAAGCGGCAAATCGAGGAAGCCACGGCGCGCTACAGGATGATCCAGAACATTGCCACCACAGCGGTGGTCTCCGGGCTGCTGTTTAGTGTCTGCTTCGGATTTGCCCTGATCCGCGCCATCGGTCGTCAACTGGGTGGCGAGCCCTGGGAGGCCGCTGCCGTTGCTCAGCGCGTGGCCGCTGGCGAACTCAACACGAGCATCCAGCTCAAGGCCGGCGACAGGACCAGTCTGATGGCCCATCTGAAGGCGATGCAGGAAGGCCTGAAGGAGGTGGTCAAGCGGGTGCGAGCCAATTCCGACTGCGTCGCCACTGCCAGCAGCCAGATCGCCGGCGGCGACGGCGACTTGAGCGTGCGCACCGAACAGCAGGCCAGCGCACTCCAGGAGACCGCGGCATCCATGCAGGAATTGACTGCCGCCGTGACGCGCAATGCCGACAGCGCCCTTCAGGCGAATCAGTTGGCTCGGGCAGCGTCAGGGCTGGCCGGCACTAACCGTTGGCGATCGGCCCCGGCAGCAGCTGTTCGATCCGGCCCGGGCTGCGCGACTGGTCTTCGACGCGACGACCTCACGATCTCGACCCACAACAGCCCGTCGCGTCATCGAACTGCTTGCATCGCGCCGACTTCAGCCCGACGCGCTTCACGGCGCTGCGGGCGACTCGTCCACCCATCCTCGTGCGCAGCTTCGACGAGCCATACCGCTTCGTCACGGTCGGCACCGGCGTCGCCCCGATGCCCTCGCAGTGGCGCAGCGCCTCGTGCCGAAGCAAGGAGTTCGGGGCTGCAGACCTGTATGTCTCACAGAGCGCGCAGTCACGCCAAATGTCCCCGGTGCGCCTTCTAGATAGGTTCCCGACAGACTGGTCTGCCAGACTGCAGCGGACCCCTTCACGTTCATGTTCTGCACCGCCAGGCATCTTCGGTGCATGGGAGAGTTGCATGGTGAGCCTTGCTCAGTGGCCCCCTCTTCGCAGAATCGGATCTCGAACAAGGGTCGCGGGACTGGTCGCGATCGGGATTTGTACCGCGGCGTGTATTGACTGGATAACGGGCGAGAGCATTGTCGTGATTTCCCTTTATTTCGTCCCCTTGGCACTGGCTGGGGCCCGACTGGGTATGAGGGGTGCGCTGGCCGCAGCGGTGCTTGCCAGCGTGGCCTGGCTGGCCGTCCAGCATGCGACAGACGAACGCTTTGCAACGGCCACGATTTCTGGCCTGAACCTGATTACTCAGGGGGGCGGCGTTTCTGAGCGTCGCCTTTCTCTTTGCAAGGCTCAATGAGAGTTTGAGACGTGAACGGCTGCGCGGAAGGCTGGATGCCCTGACTGGCATCGGCAATCGACAGGCATTCATCGATCAAGCAAGTGCGGCACTGGCTCTCTGCCGGCGCCACCGCCACGCGGCTTCAGTCGCGACCATAGACCTGCCGGCGTTGGGTTCAGAGATCGAAGACGTTAACGCGTCGGCGGACGCAGTTCTTCGTCGCTGCGGTCAATTGATCGGCTGGACACTAAGGGAAAGCGATATTGCCGGCCGAATCAACGCCACGCGCTTCGCGGTCTTCTTTCCTGAAACCAGCGTCGCCGATGCCGCCTGGCCTCTGGAACGACTTCGGTATGTACTCGAATCAGCCGACGATATGGAGGGACTGGACATACATATGCAGACCACCATCGTCCCGAATGGCCGACCTCCGGCAGCGTTGGCCGACCTGCTTGGTCGGGCCGAGCGAGCACGTGCTGCATGACGGGCAGATGCTTTTCGTGTTTCGACCGAAGCGAAAATCGCACCTCAGGCCCGGCTGCTGGCCGAATGCAATGGATCGAACCGGGCTGCAATGGCACGAGACCCATCAATCCCTGGAACTTTGCTGGACTGCTTGAGAGCTTCCGTGCTCCAAGCCCTGGATCGATAGGTAATTGACAGGAGCGATCTCTAGGCTAGGGCGACAACAGTTATCCTGACTAGCAACGAACCTCCGCAGGCTCACGCTATGGGCCAGTGAGGGTGGAAGATGGCGGCACCACAGCAGGAGGTGCCCCATGGCAATGAACCGAGTCCAGTTCCAACCCGGCCCGACGATGCACAAGTTCATGGAGCTGTATGGCACGCAGGACAAGTGCGAGGCGGCCGTCATTGGCTGGCGCTGGCCCAAGGGCTACGTCTGCCCGTCTTGCGGCCAGGAAGGCGTGAGCTTCTCGTCGTTCCGGCGCGGCAGCCTGCTGTACCGGCAGTGCAGCGGCTGCCACTTCCAGTGCAGCGTCATCGCCGGCACCGTCTTCGAGGCCACCAAGCTTCCGCTGACTATTTGGTTCCTGGCCATGCACCTGCTGACCCAGGCCAAGACGAACATGTCGATGTTGGAGTTGTCCCGGCATCTGGGCGTGTCCTACCCGTCGGCCTGGCTGATGAAGCACAAGCTCATGGAGGTCATGCGGCTGCGCGAGGATTCCAGGCAGCTCAGCGGCAGGGTGGAACTGGACGATGGCTACCTCGGTGGACAGCGCTCCGGCGGCAAGGCTGGCCGAGGCTCGGAGAACAAGGTCCCTTTCGTCACGGCCGTGCAGACCACCGAATCTGGTGAAGCCCAGTTTGTCTGTCTGGCACAGTTGCCGTTCACCAAGGAGGCAGTCACGGCCTTCGTCGACAAGTCTCTGGTCCGGCCGCTCACCGTCGTGTCGGACGGCCTGGCCTGCTTCACGGTCACTGCCAAGGCTGGCGTCCACGACCGCATTGTCATTAGCGCCGGCAATCCGAGTGCGGGCTACGCCCGATTCAACGCGGTCAGCACCGCCCAGAGCAACTTGAAGACGGCCATGTCCGGCGCTTACCCCTCCATCAAGTTCGCCAAGTACGCCCACCGCTATCTCGCCGAGTTTCAGTACCGGTTCAACCGTCGCTTTGACATGCGGGCCATCTTCGCCACGCTGGCATGCGTCGCCAGCCGCTCGCAGCCTCGGAATCAACAGTTCATTCGAGCTGCTGAGGTCGGTTGCTAGTCAGGTGCGCTCTTTGGTTTCTTCAGCCATCGTCGGCAGGTAGGTCAAAGCGATAGCTTCGGAGGGCTGGATGTCATACACGATCCGTCTGCAAGCAGCCACGAAGCCGGAACTCAAAGCCAAGGTTCGGCTTGCGATGGAATTGACGGCCGCTGAGCAGCCCCAGCACGCTCATGACAAGGAAGCAGCCATCGGGGCGGCGCACGCCTACATCGACCTTCTCACCGATGACGAGACCCAGGACGTTTACGTCGTCATGCAGGGGAGCCTGTTCCCGAAGCAATCAGCAGATAGCCACAACATGTTTTTTACACA
>CAIWPS010000620.1 GCA_903914615.1 uncultured beta proteobacterium
CCGGCCCGAAAACGTGACGTCAACGCAGCGCCGCGCCCCCTTGCGGCCGCTTCTCTGGAACTTGGCAGAGTCCAACTTCGCCGCCACTTCGGCGGCGAAGTCGTCGACTTTCTTCTCGATGCCCTCGCCCACCACGTAGAGCGTGAAGCCGGCGACCTGGGTCGACTTTTCCTTCAGCATCTGCTCCACCGTCTGCTTGTCGTTCTTGACGAAGGCCTGGTTGAGCAGCGACACCTCCTTGAGGAACTTCTGCACCGAGCCTTCGACACGCTTGGCGACAATCTCGGCCGACTGCGCGGGCTTGCCTTCGGCGACGGCCTTGGCGGCGTCCTCGGCGGCCTTCTCGGCGGCGACGCGGCGCTCGACCTCGATCAGCGCCGCCGGCACGTCCTTGGTGGCCAGGGCCTTGGGCTTCATCGCGGCCACGTGCATGGCGACGTCCTTGGCCGCGACGTCGTCGCCGGTGAATTCGACCAGCACGCCGATGCGGGTGCCGTGCAGGTAGCTGGCGAGGCGGCCACCGCCGGCGTAGCGCTTGAAGCGGCGCACCGCCATGTTCTCGCCGATCTTGCCGATGAGGCCCTTGCGCACGTCTTCCACCGTGGGGCCGAAGCCGTCCTGCGCCAGCGGCAGCGCCGACAGCGCGGCGACGTCGGCCGGCGCATGCTGGGCGATCAGCCCGGCGACCGACCTGGTGAAGGCGAGGAAGGACTCGTTCTTGGACACGAAGTCGGTCTCGCAATTGACCTCGACCAGGGCCCCCGTGCTGCCGTCCACCGCGGCGGCGATGACGCCCTCGGCGGTGACGCGGGTGGCGGCCTTGCTGGCCTTGTTGCCGAGCTTGACGCGCAGGATTTCCTCGGCGCGGGCGGCGTCGCCGTCGGCCTCGGTCAGGGCCTTCTTGCACTCCATCATCGGCGCGTCGGTCTTGGCGCGCAGTTCGGCCACCATGCTTGCAGTGATTGCGGGCATCGTTCTCTCCATTCAAAGCGGGTAACCACCCGGCACCGGCGTGCCCTGGTGGCGAGCGTGACGGCGCACCGTCACGGGCTCAGGGCAGGCTCAGCTGGCTTCGCTGACTTCGACGAACTCGTCGCCGGCGGCCGAGACGGCCTGCACCACGTCGCTGGTGGCGTTGGCCTTGCCCTCGAGCACGGCGTCGGCCACGGCCTTGGCGTACAGCGCCACGGCCTTGGCCGAGTCGTCGTTGCCGGGGATGACGTAGTCGATGCCCAGCGGCGAATGGTTGGTGTCGACGATGCCGATGACGGGGATGCCCAGCTTCTTGGCCTCGGCCACGGCGATCTTGTGGTAGCCGACGTCGATGACGAACATCGCGTCGGGCAGCGCCGTCATGTTCTGGATGCCGCCGATGTCCTTCTCGAGCTTGACCAGCTCGCGCTCGAACAGCAGCGCTTCCTTCTTGATCATCGCGTCAGTGCCGGCGTCCTTGGCCGCCTGCATGTCCTTGAGCTTCTTCAGCGAACCCTTGACGGTCTTGAAGTTGGTCATCATGCCGCCCAGCCAGCGCTGGTCGACGTAGGGCATGCCGCAGCGCTGGGCTTCCAGCGCGATGACCTCGCGCGCCTGGCGCTTGGTGCCGATCATCAGGATGGTGCCGCGCTTGCTGGCGAGCTGGCGGATGAACTTCATCGCGTCCTCGAAGAGCGGCTGCGTCTTCTCGAGGTTGATGATGTGGATCTTGTTGCGATGGCCGTAGATGTACGGGGCCATCCGGGGGTTCCAGAAGCGGGTCTGGTGTCCGAAATGGACACCGGCTTCCAGCATTTCGCGCATAGAGACAGTCATGGGTCACTCCAAAGGTTGAGTCTAGAATCCCGCCGCTTCATCGCTGATCTGCTGCGGCCCGTGTTCGGGGTCCGCGTGGACAGGGCAGCGACACCTTGGTTCGGTCGGGTTCGCGATTTGTCCGCCCTGCTTTCCCGAACCCGCCGGGCGACACCACTGAAGGTGCTGCAACGGCGGGCCTGAGAGGCAGCGAGTCAGGCTGGGCGGGGAGTTGCGGTTGTCAGCGCCTAAGCTCAAAGCCAGCACCGAGCCACCCCACCCTGCTCGCGCAATCGAATGCGCACTGAGGCAAACCCAATGAGTCTAGCACGGGCCGGCATGCGCCCCGCCCTCCCCGGCACGCCACGGCCGCTGCGCGCCGCCAGGAGCTGCTAGTGCGCGTCATCGTCATCGGCGCCGGCATCGTCGGCGTCACCACGGCCTACGAAATGGCAGCGCTGGGCCACCAGGTCACGGTGCTGGACCGCTGCGGCAGCGTCGCTGCCGAGGCCAGCTTCGCCAACGCCGGCGTCGTCGCGCCCGCCTATGTCGCGCCCTGGGCCGCGCCAGGCATGCCCAGGAAGGTGCTGCGGCAGTTCTTCGGCGGCCCCGGCGCGGTGCAGGTGGGTGCCGGGTCGGCGCTGGCGCGGCTGCCCTGGCTGTGGCGCGCGTGGCGCGCC
>CAIWPS010000621.1 GCA_903914615.1 uncultured beta proteobacterium
TCATCGACTGGAAGCAGGTGCGCGCCGAACTCACGGCCTTCCTGCAGACCACGCCCTTCAAGCTCGACCTCGATGCCACGCCGCAGGACCTCTCGGCGGGCGAGAAGCAGAAGCTCGAGATCCTCAAGCAGCTGTACCTCAAGCCGCGGCTCTTGATCCTGGACGAGCCCACCAGCGTGCTGACGCCGCAGGAAGCCGACGAGGTGCTGGGCCTGCTGAAGGCGCGCGCCCATGCCGGCGACTGCACGGTGGTGATGATCACGCACAAGTTCCGCGAGGTCGCCGAGCATGCCGACGACGTCAGCGTGCTGCGCCGCGGCGCGCTGGTGGCCAGCCATGCGGTGGCCGAGGTGTCGTCGGAACAGCTTGCCGCGGCGATGGTCGGCGAAGGCCGCAGCGCCGTGGCCGCCACCTTCACGCGCGAGGCGCGCGCCCCCGGCCCGCCGCGGCTTCAGGTGCGTGAGCTGGTCGTCTCGGGCGACCGCGGCGAGCGCGCCGTGCACGCGCTGGGCCTGACGGTGCGCGCGGGCGAGATCGTCGGCGTCGCCGGCGTCTCGGGCAACGGCCAGCGCGAGCTGATGGAAGCGCTGGTCGGCCAGCGCGCCATCGACAGCGGGCAGGTGCAGGTGTCGGACGAATCCTTCCACGCCACGCGGGCGCAGAACCGGCGCCTGAAGGTGCGCAGCCTGCCCGAGGAGCCGCTGCGCAATGCCTGCGTCGGCGAACTCTCGGTCGGCCACAACATGGGCCTGCGCGTCTTCGACGCACCGCCCGCGGCGAGCGGTGGCTGGCTGCGCTTTGCCGTGCTGCGCGACAAGGCGCGCGCGCTGATCCGCGAGTACGGCGTGAAGACGCAGGGCGAGGGGGCGCAGATCCGGTCGCTGTCCGGCGGCAACGTGCAACGTGCGGTGCTGGCGCGCGAGCTGGCCGAGGACGCCGACCTGCTGCTCGTCAGCAACCCGGTGTTCGGCCTGGACTTCGCCGCGGTGGCCGAGATCCACAGCCGCCTCGTTGGCGCGCGCAACCGCGGCACCGCGGTGCTGCTGGTCAGCGAGGACCTGGACGAGCTGCTGCACCTGTCCGACCGCATCGTCGTGATGAGCGAAGGCCGCATCGTCTTCGAATGCGATGCCCGCGGGGCCGACCGTCTGACCCTGGGCGCCCACATGGGCGGACACGCGCACGACGCCGCCAACAGCAGCCCGGTGGAGGCGGCCGCGTGATCCGCGTCGCCGCCCAGCCCTTCGACTACGAACTCGCGCCCGGCCGCACGGCGCTGGTCGTCATCGACATGCAGCGCGACTTCGTCGAGCCCGGCGGCTTCGGCGCCAGCCTGGGCAACGACGTGACGAGGCTGCATGGCGCTGTCCAGCCCATCGCCACCTTGCTGGCGGCGTGGCGCGCTCGCGGCTGGCCGGTGCTGCACACGCGCGAATGCCACCGCCCCGATCTGTCCGACTGCCCGCCGGCCAAGCGTGAGCGCGGCCAGCCCAGCCTGCGCATCGGCGACCTCGGGCCGATGGGCCGCGTGCTCATCGCCGGCGAACCCGGCGCCGACATCATCCCGGCGCTGGCGCCGGCGGCCGGCGAGTGGGTCATCGACAAGCCCGGCAAAGGCATGTTCTGGGCCACCGGCCTGCACGAGAGACTTCAGGCCGCGGGCGTGACCCACCTGCTGTTCACCGGCGTCACCACCGAGGTCTGCGTGCAGACCAGCATGCGCGAGGCCAACGACCGCGGCTACAGCTGCCTCATCGTCGAGGACGCGACCGAAAGCTACTTCCCCGAGTTCAAGCGCGCGGCGCTGGCGATGATCGTCGCCCAGGGCGCCATCATCGGCTGGAGCGCGCCCTCGGCGGCGGTGATGTCCTCGCTGCCGGCGATCAGCTGAACAGCCGCCGCGCCGCCGCCGAGCCGGCCGCCAGGTCCAGCGCTTCCAGCCGCCGGTAGAGGTCTTCCAGCTCCTGCCCGATGGCCGCATAGGCATGCAGCGTGATGGGCTGGCCGCGGTCGTCGATGGCGGTGGCGTCCAGGTCCTCGGCCAGCTGCGTGGCGGCGCGGTGCCAGGCCGGGAAAGGCTCGGCGCTGGCGGGGGTCTGCGGCACGTCCAGCATCAAGGTGCATTCGCGCACCGCGCTGGCCGGCGCTTCCTCGCCCAGCGCCGCCAGCGCGGCCTGCGCATCCACCGCCAGCACCAGCACCGGCGGTGCGCCTTCCTCGGCCGCCGCCAGCACCAGCCGGCCGGGCAGCGCGCCGGGCACGAAGCCCAGCCGCGCCGCCACCTGCTGCACATAGCCCACGCCCCAGGCGACGCCATTGGCACGCAGCGTGATGGTCAGCTGCGCGTCCAGCGGACTGGCCAGGCCGTCGAGCTCGCGCGCGCGGGCCACCACCTCGAGCATGTCGGGCGCGTCGGCGCCATCGACGCTGGCGCCCACGGCCTCGGCGAAGGTCTGCACCTTCTGCATGAACTCGGAATACTCGATCTCGTTCAATGCGCCGCTGCGGCTGGCCAGTTGCACGCCGGCCTGCAGCTCGCCGTAGCGGCGGCCGGGGGTGAGCGCGCCCCAATCGCCGGTCTCGCTGTCCAGGCCTTCGATGTAGAAGGGCTTGCTGCCCGCGCGGCGCGAGGGCGGCAGGTGCGACAGCGCCAGCTCGCCGGTGATGGGCGCTTCCAGCGCCAGCGGCACGATGGCGTCGATGAGCGCGTCCAGCCTCGTCAGCGGCCGCGGGCCCAGGCGCGGCGGCGCGGCATCCAGCGGCGGCACCGGCGCGGCTTCGCCGCCCAGGGCGGGCTCGACGCGGTCGGCCGGCAGCACCGAGTCGCCCGCCTGGCGCGGCCGGCTGCGGCGCGCCGCCCACCACTGCTGCAGCGCCAGCACCAGCAGCACGGCGGCGCCGAGCAGGGCCAGCGCCGTCGACAGCTTCATGCCGCCTCGGCCAGGCTGACGGCGGCTTCCATGTCCACGGCGACGATGCGCGACACGCCCTGTTCCTGCATCGTCACGCCGATGAGCTGCTCGGCCATCTCCATCGCGATCTTGTTGTGGCTGATGAAGAGGAACTGCGTGCCCGCGCTCATCTCGGTGACGAGCTTGCGGTAGCGCTCGGTGTTGGCGTCGTCCAGCGGCGCGTCGACTTCGTCCAGCAGGCAGAAGGGCGCCGGGTTGAGCTGGAAGATCGCGAACACCAGCGCGATGGCCGTCAGCGCCTTCTCGCCGCCCGAGAGCAGGTGGATGGTGCTGTTCTTCTTGCCCGGCGGCTGCGCCAGCACCTGCACGCCCGAGTCGAGGATCTCGGCCCCCGTCATCACCAGCCTGGCGGTGCCGCCGCCGAAGAGCTTGGGGAACATGGTGCCGAAATGCTCGTTGACCTGGTTGAAGGTCGACGCCAGCAGGTCGCGCGTCTCGATGTCGATCTTGTGGATGGCGTCTTCCAGCGTCGACATCGCCTCCAGCAGGTCGGCGTTCTGGGCGTCGAGGAAGGTCTTGCGTTCGCGCGAGGCCGTCAGCTCGTCCAGCGCCGCCAGGTTCACGGCCCCCAGCGCGCCGATGTCCTTCTGGATGCGGTCGATCTCGGTCTGCAGGCCCCACAGCTTCACGCCGCCGTCCTCGATCGACTTCGCCAGGGCCTCGAGGTCCACCGCGGCCGCGGTGAGCTGATCCAGGTACTGCGCGCCACCCAGCTGCGCCGCCTGCTGTTCCAGCTGCAGCTTGGTGATCTGCTCGCGCAGCGGTTCCAGGCTGCGCTCGAAGCCCATCTTCTGCTCTTCGGCGCGGCGCAGCTGCGCGCTGAGGTCGTCGTACTGGCTGCGTGCCAGGCCCAGGGCCTGTTCGCGTTCGAGCTTGACGGCCAGCGCCGCCTGCAGCCCCGACTGCGCCGCGGCGTCGTCGAAGGCGCCGAGTTCGAGTTCGAGCTGTTCGCCGGCCTGCACATTGGCTGCCACCTGCGCCGCGGCGGTCTCGACGCTGCGCTGCAATTCTCCCTGGCGCGCGGCCAGCGCGCGGGCCTGGAACTGCGCCTCCTGCGCCTGGCGTTCCAGCGCGCGCTGCTGTTCGCGCGCGTCGGCCAGCACGCGCTCGGCGGCGATCACGGCGTCGTCGAGCTCGGCATGGCGTTCCTGCGCCGTGCCCAGCGCGATGTCCAGTTCCTCGAAGCGCGCCTCGCCGGTGGCCTTGCGCTCTTCCAGCTGTTCGAGCTGCGCGTCGATCTCGGCCAGCTCCTCGGCCAGCTGCTCGCGGCGCGCCGTCGCGGCGTCGAGCTGCTGCGTCAGGCGCAGCAGTTCCACGTGCAGCGCATGGGCGCGCGTCTGCGCCTCGGCGGCCTCGCGGCGCGCCGTCTGCAGGCGCAGCGAGGCCTCGGTGTAGGCCGCCTCCAGCCGCACCGAGGCGGTCTTCGCCTCGTCGGCGATGAGCGCCTGCGCGCGCTGCTGGCGGTCGAGGTTCTCGATCTCCTGGGCGCGGGCCAGCATGCCGGCCTGCTCGGAATCGGGGGCGTAGAAGGCCACCGCGTGCTGCGAGACGGCATGGCCTTCGCGGGTCATGATGACCTCGCCCTGGGTCAGCTGCGCGCGCTGGGCCAGGGCCTCGTCGATGGAGGTCGCCGTGTAGACGCCTTCGAGCCAGTCCGACAGCAGCGCCTGCAGCCCGGCGTCGCCCAGGTGCAGCAGCTGGGCCAGGCGCGGCAGGGTCTGGTGGGTCGTCGCCACCGCGCCATGGGGCAAGGCGTAGAAGGCCAGTCGAGTGGGTGGCGCATCGGCGGCGAAGGCACGCACGGTGTCCAGGCGGCCGACCGACAAGGCGTTCAAGCGCTCGCGCAACGCCGCCTCCAGCGCCGTCTCCCAGCCCGGCTCGATGTGCACCTGCTTCCACAGCCCCGGAAGCCCGCCCAGGCCATGGCGTTCCAGCCAGGGCTTGAGCTTGCCTTCGGTCTGCACCTTCTCCTGCAGCGCGCGCAGCGCTTCCAGGCGGGCGCCGATGTCGGCGAGCTTGCCGCTTTCGGCATTCACCGCCGCCTGCGCAGCGCGGCGCTGCTCGTCCAGCGCCGGCACCTGTTCCGAGAGCTCGTGCAGGCGCGCCTCGCCGAGCTCGCTGGCCTCGGCGGCGGCGGCTTCCTGCGTCTTCAGGCCGTCCAGCTTCGAGGCGTCGGGCGCCTGCAGCCCCTGGCGTTCGGTGTGGCGGCGCTCACGCTGGGTCTTCAGCGCACGCGACTGCTCCTCGATGCTGCGGCTCTCGGCCGCCAGCACCTGGATCTGCTGCTGCACCTGCGCCACCGCACCGCGTTGCGCGTTGCTCGTGTGCTGCGCCGCGCGCACGGCGTCTTCCAGCGCCGGCAGGCCGTAGGACTGTTCCTCGGCCTGCGCCGCCAGCACGCCGGCCTGTTCCTCGGCGGCCTCGATCTCGCCGGCGATGCGTTCGAGTTCGGCCTTGGCGTCCTGCTGCCGCAGCGCCCATTGCGCGTTCTGCGACTGCAGTTCGGCCAGCCGCGACTGCGCGCGCTGGCGGCCCTCGACGACGTAGCGGATGCGCTCTTCCAGCCGGCTGACTTCCAGCGCCGCCTCGGCCAGCCAGCCCTGCCTGGCGTGCAGCGCGTCGTTGGCGACGTAGTGGGCCTGGCGCACGCTCTCCAGCTCGGCCTCGACGTGGCGCAGCTCGGCCAGGCGCGATTCCAGCGCATTCGCGGCTTCCAGCGCCGCCGCCTTCACCCGCGCTTCCTCGCTGGCGGCGTCGCGGTGCTTCAGGA
>CAIWPS010000622.1 GCA_903914615.1 uncultured beta proteobacterium
CGGCAGCGGCCTTGCCGCCGCCATCGCCGCCGTGGGTGAACACGACGGCGTCGATGCCTTCAACGGCGGCCACCAGGGTCGCAGGCTTCGTCAGATCGCCGACGACGCATTCCGCCTGCGCGGGCAGATCGCGAGCGCGCCCCGTGTCGCGTACCAACGCTCGCACCGAATGCCCGCGGCGCAGGGCCTCCTCCACGACGAGGCGCCCGATGCTGCCGGTCGCGCCGACGACGAGTACGGTCAAGGCTCTAACGCTCATGCTGCCACCTCATGCGTGCCTGGGGTCAACAGGCCCAGGCGGCCGTTGGGCAAATGCGCGGCGTAGGCACGGACAGCAGTGGTCATGGCGGTGCTTTCCTGAAACGGGTGGGCTCGAAGATCAGCGGCCGACGCGTGCGGCCAGATCAGCGGGATAGCGGGCGCCCGCGATGGTGATGCCCGCCAAAGCGTCCTCGACCTGGCGCAGATCCGCCAAGTCCAACTCGATGGCCGCGGCACCCAGGTTTTCGTCCAGTCGGTGCAGCTTCGTGGTGCCCGGAATCGGCACGATCCAGGGCTTCTGAGCCAGCAACCAGGCCAGCGCGATCTGTGCCGGGGTCGCGCCCCTTGCGGCGGCAATGGCGCTGATCGCGTCCACCAGCCTCCGGTTGGCCTGTCGCGCTTCGGTGGTGAAGCGCGGCACGATGTTGCGAAAGTCGCCCTGGGCGAACGAGGTGTTCGCGTCGATCTTGCCGGTCAGGAAACCCTTGCCCAGCGGGCTGAAGGCCACGAAGCCAATGCCCAGCTCTTCGAGGAGCGGAAGGATCTCGCCCTCGGGCTCGCGCCACCACAACGAGTATTCGCTTTGCAGGGCTGCGACCGGCTGCACCGCGTGGGCGCGGCGGATCGATTGCGCACCCGCTTCGGACAGGCCGAAGTGCTTGACCTTGCCCTCGCGGATCAGATCCTTCACGGTGCCAGCCACGTCTTCCATCGGTACCGCCGTGTCCACACGGTGTTGGTAGAACAGGTCGATGCGGTCGGTCTTCAACCGCTTCAGCGACGCTTCGGCAACGGCGCGGATGTTCTCGGGGCGGCTGTCCTGGCCCTTGGCGACCTCACCGTCCTTGAAGCCGAATTTAGTGGCGATCACCACTTGGTCGCGGAACGGTGCCAATGCCTCGCCGACGATTTCCTCGTTCGTGAACGGGCCATAGGCCTCGGCGGTGTCGAAGAAGGTCACGCCGCGCTCGAAGGCGCCGCGGATCAGATCAATGGCGTCCTGACGGGGCAGTGCCGAGCCATAGGCGAAGTTCAGGCCCATGCAGCCCAAGCCGATGGCCGAGACTTCTAGGCCGCTCTTGCCGAGTGTTCTCTTTTGCATGTGGATTCCTTGAAGGCTGATCGAGCGAGATCAATAGACCTGGCGCGTGGGCCGAAACAGGATCTCGTTCACGTCCATGTCATCGGGTTGGCTGATCGCGAACGCGACGCAGCGCGCGAACGAGTCGGCCGAGATCGCGTGGGCGTCGTAGAAGTCTTGCAGGCCCTGGGCGATGTCGGGCTCGGTGGCGCTTCCGGGCAGTTCCGTGGCTACGGCGCCCGGCGAGACGACGGTGGTGCGGATGTTCCAGGGCTTGACCTCTTGCCGGAGGCCTTCCGACAGCGCGCGCACCGCATGCTTCGTGGCGCTGTACACCGCGCCGTTGACTCCGACCTTGTGGCCGGCCACGGACGACACATTGATGAAGTGGCCGGCCTTCTGGCGCTGCATCTGCGGTAGCGCGGCGGCGATGCCGTAGAGCACACCTCGGAGGTTGACGTCGATCATGCGATCCCAGTCCTCGACTTTCAGGCGCTCGAGCGGCGAATGCGGCATCAGGCCCGCGTTGTTGAGCATCACGTCGATGCGACCGTAGGACTGCACCGCGGTGTCGACCAGTTTCTGCACCTGGGCGCGATCGGTGACGTCGGTACCGACCGCGATGGCCTCGTGGCCCTGTTGCGCCAACTCAGCCACCAGTGCCTGCAGGCGGTCGGCGCGGCGCGCGCCAAGTACGACGCGCGCACCCTCAGCGGCCAGAAGGCGTGCGGTGGCCTCGCCCAGGCCGCTGCTGGCGCCGGTGATGACGATGACCTTGCCCTGGATGTGCTGGTTCATGGAGTGCCTCTGGTGGTATTCGATGCAGTGGACTGTAGGTCGCGCTCTATCAATCAACTAGACGGCTGAGCCTTGCACCAGAAGCAAGTACAAATTGATAATTGCGACGTGCAGGAGGCCCCACATGGCGATCAACGAGCTGCGTGCCATCGAGATGTTTGCCAAGGCCGTCGAACTGGGCAGCCTGCGGCGCGCGGCGACGGCGCAGGGCGTCAGCCCGCAGGCCGCGAGCCAGGCGCTGGCGCAGCTGGAGCAGCACCTGGGAGTGCGGCTCTTGCATCGCACGACCCGCAACATCGCGCTCACCGACGAAGGCCAGCAGTTCCTCGAGGCCACGCAGCCGGCGCTGGCGGCGCTGGAGCGTGCGATGCAGCGCGTGCGTGCGTCGAAGGATGAGGTCGCCGGGCCGCTGCGCATCGTGGCTCCGCGGTCGACCTTCCTGCCGGTGATCTGGCCAGTCATCGACGAGTTCTGCCGCAAGCACGCCGATGTTCAGGCGGACGTGCACCTCGACGACCGCATCGGCAACTGGGTGCAAAAGACCGCGCCGACGTAGGATTTCGCATCGGCCGGCCGCCCGAGGACGGCCTCATTGCCCGCCGCCTGTTCACGGTGCAGCTCTTCGTCTGCGCATCACCCGCGTACCTGGCGGCGCACGGCGCGCCGCGCTCGCTGGACGAACTGCCGCAGCACCGCTGCAGCATGTTCCGACATCCGGGCACCGGGCGCGTGCTGCCCTGGTACTTCAAGGTGGGGGCGGAGGTGATCAGCCGCGATCTGCCGCCGGCGCTGTCCACCAATGACACCGACCTGGAGTGCGAGGCGGTGCTGTCGGGGCACGTGATCGGTTCCTTGTCGAACCTCTCGGCCGCAGCGCACATCCGCGCCGGCCGGCTGGTGCCCTTGCTGACGGAACACGTCACCGACCACATGAGCGTGCACGTGTACTACGGCAGCCGCTCGGCCCAGCCGGTGCGGGTGCGCGCCTTCATCGACCTGGCTGTCGAACGACTGGCCAACTCCGCGGCGTACGAGATGAGCACCAAGGAACTTGTGGCGGCCGAAGCCAAGGGCCGCAGGGCGCTGAGTCGAAAGAGGTGAGCTCGGGGGGCATCCCGAGGTCCGCTTTTCAAGCGACTGACCTTCAGCAACGGGTCGGCAACGGCCCGTCGAGCCGATAGGGAGCAGTCATTCAGTTGGGGCCGGGGCGATGCCTGCCGTTGATTGGATGGTGGTGGTTTCCAGCGGCGTCCAAGGCTCCAACAAGGTTAGCGTCGGCTACACCCCCCGCTGCGAGGTCAACGCAACAACTTTGGCGCGGCAGTAGGCCAGTCGCAACAAGTCGTGCAAACTCTCGATTGGAGCTGTGGCGCGACCTCCGCCAAGTCCTTGTCCGGCCTTGCGCGCCAGAGCAACTAATCTGGCGCCCTACGCGAAATCACGTACGCGCCGAACGCTGTATCCCGCTTGTTCTGCCTGTTGCGCCGCGCTTGCCCGTACTTGCGGGCGACAAGTCGCCAACCTGGCCGTATTCGGAATTCTGTGCAAGGCTGACGGCTGATTCGGAAGTCGACCATGTTTCGTCCCGGAGCCAGACCGCCGCCTGGCCGAGTGACGATGCCCCGGCCCGGGCGGCTGGACCGCACCGACTTACACGATCCGCCGCTCCCGCCCCTCCCAATAAGGCTGCCGCAGCACCCGCTTCAGCACCTTGCCCGTCGGATTGCGCGGCAATTCAGCCACCAGTTCTATGGCCTTCGGGCACTTGAAGCCCGCCAGCCTCTCGCGGCACCATGCCAGCAGGTCCGCGGTGTCCAGCGTGGCGCCATTCGCCGCCACCACCACGGCCCGCGGCACCTCGCCCCAGCGTTCGTCGGGTACGCCGATCACGGCCACGTCCTGGATGGCCGGGTGCTCGGCCAGCACGCGTTCGATCTCGGCCGGGTAGATGTTCTCGCCGCCGCTGATGATCATGTCCTTGATGCGGTCGGTGACGTAGACATAGCCATCGGCGTCCATGTGCCCGCCGTCGCCCGAACGCAGCCAGCCGTCTTCGCTGACGACCGCTGCACTGGCCGCGGGCTGGCCCCAGTAGCCGCCCATCAGCTGCTCGCTGCGCACCCAGATTTCGCCAGCTTCGCCTGTGGGCACGGGCCGGCCGGTGCCGGGCTCGCGCACCTCGATCTCGCAGCCCGCGATGGGCCGCCCCGCCGACACCAGCCGGTGCGCCACCGCCGGGTCGGCATGGTCGGCCGCCTCCAGCACGCTGACCACGCCGCATTGCTCGGTCATGCCGTAGACCTGCGCCATCACGCCCGGGAACAGCCGCAGCGAAGCGCGCATCACCGGCAGCGGCATCGGCGAGGCGCCGTACAGCAGCGAGCGCAGCGCGGCGTAGTCGCGCGCCGCAGCGCCGGGCACCTGGTTCATCGCCGCCAGCAGCGCCGGCACGTAGAAGGTGTGGGTGATGCGCTCGGCCTCCAGCATCGCCAGCGCGGCGGCCGGGTCGGGCGTGCGCATCATGTGGATGTGCGCGCCCGCCAGCATGGCCACCAGCGCGTAGCTGGTGCCACCGACGTGGAACAGCGGCATCGCCACCTGCACCCGCGCATCCGGCCCCATGCGCTCGTGCGCGGCCATGTGGCGCGAGTGCGCCAGCATGCCGCGGTGGGTAAGCATCGCGCCCTTGGGGAAGCCGGTCGTGCCCGAGGTGTAGAGCTGCAGGAAGCAGTCGTCGGGCCGGGCGGGGTGGGCCTGCGCCGAAGGTTCATGGGCGGCCAGCCAGGCCTCGAATGCATCGGCCTCGCCGCCGATGGGGATGACGCGCTCCACGGTCGGCAGCTGGGCGCGCAGCTTGTCCACCGCGCCGGCGAATTCGGGCCCGACGAACAGCAGCCGCGCCTTCGCGTCGTTCACCACGTAGGCGATCTCGGGCGGCGCCAGGCGGAAGTTCACCACCGCGTTGGCGGTGCCGGCGTGGGCGCAGGCCAGCGTCAGTTCCAGGCAGGAAGGGTGGTTGAGGTCGAGCACGGCCACGCGGTCGCCGGGCCGCAGGCCGGCGGCACGAATCGCCGTGGCGATGCGGCGCACGCGGTCGGCCAGCGCGCGCCAGCTGCGGGTGCGGCCGCCGAAGCTGACCGCGGCGGCGTCGGGCCGCTGCGCTTCCCAGTGCGCCAGCAGGGCGCTGAAGTCGGTGGGTAGGAACATGGTTCGCCTCGCTGTCGGTGGCGGTGCCGGCCGGGATGGTCGCGGCGAGGATAGGCAGCCGCTGCCGCCGCGCCTAGTGGGCGAATCCCGGCCGCTGCTGCGCCGGCCCATGGGTGCAAACCCTGGCGAAAACTGTCGCCCACCGGATTGCCGCGCCTGCGCCGGCAGCCCATAGTGGCCCGCTGCACACCCAACCCCGCCGCGCCGCCACCATGAACGCCACACCGCACCCTGCCTCGCCCTTCGGCCTGCACCCCGACGACGCGCTGAACGACCTGCGCATGTCCGAGC
>CAIWPS010000623.1 GCA_903914615.1 uncultured beta proteobacterium
CCGCCTACAATCCGCGCATGCCGATTTCCCCCGTCCCCGAGCTGGTGGCCGAACTCGCCGCCGGCCGCATGGTCATCCTCGTCGACGAGGAAGACCGCGAGAACGAAGGCGACCTGGTGCTGGCCGCCGACCATGTCAGCGCGGCCGCCATCAACTTCATGGCCCGCCATGCCCGCGGCCTGATCTGCCTGACGCTGACGCGCGAACGCTGCGAGCGTCTGCAGCTGCCGCCCATGGCCGCGCGCAACGGCACCAAGCACGGCACCGCCTTCACCGTTTCCATCGAAGCCGCGACTGGCGTCACCACCGGCATTTCGGCCGCCGACCGCGCCCGCACCATCCAGGTCGCGGTGGCGCGCGGCGCCCAGCCCTCCGACCTCGTGCAGCCCGGCCATGTCTTTCCGCTGCAGGCCCAGGACGGCGGCGTGCTCATGCGCGCCGGCCACACCGAGGCCGGCTGCGACCTCGCCGGCATGGCCGGCCTCACGCCCGCCGCCGTGATCTGCGAGGTGATGAAGGACGACGGCACGATGGCGCGCCTGCCCGACCTCGAAATCTTCGCGCGCGAACACGGCCTGAAGATCGGCACCATCGCCGACCTCATCGGCCACCGCAGCCGCCACGAGACGCTGATCGAGCGCGCCGGTTCACGGCGGCTGCACACCGCCCAGGGCGACTTCGAATGCATCGCGTTCCGCGACAAGGGCGGCAGCGGCCTGCACCTGGCGCTCACCCACGGCCGCTGGCAGGCGGGCGACGAGGTGCCGGTGCGCGTGCACGAGCCCTTCACCGCCTTCGACCTGCTCGACGCCGGCCCCGGCGCCCATTCCTGGCCTCTGCCGGTCGCGCTGCGTGCCCTGCAAGCCGGCCCCTGTGGCGTGGCCGTGCTGCTGAATTGCGCCGGTGACGCCGCCGCGCTGTGGCCGCAGGTGCTGCCGTCCGCCGCAGCCGCCGCGCCGGCGCGCGGCCAGATGGACCTGCGCACGTACGGCATCGGGGCGCAGATCCTGCGCGAACTGGGCGTGCGGCGCATGCGCCTGCTGGGCAGCCCGCGCCGCATGCCCAGCATGGCGGGCTACGGCCTGGAAATCACCGGTTTCACCGCGGCCCCGGCCGGTTAAAGGAAGACGATGCAAGTGGCCGACCAGGGCAGTGCCGGTGACCTCGCCGGCGAGGGCTTGCGCATCGCCATCGTGCGCGCCCGCTTCAACGACGCCATCACCACGCGCCTGGCCCAGGCCTGCCTGGCCGAGCTCGAACGGCTGGACGTCGACCCTGCCGACATCCGCCACGTCACCGTGCCCGGTGCGCTGGAGATCCCGCTGGCGCTGAAGGCGCTGGCGGAGAGCGGCGACCACGACGCCCTCATCGCCCTGGGCTGCGTCATCCGCGGCGAGACCTACCACTTCGAGCTCGTCGCCAACGAAAGCGGCGCCGGCGTCACGCGCGTGGCGCTGGACCACGGGCTGCCGGTAGCCAACGCCATCCTCACGGTCGAGACCGAGGCCCAGGCCTGGGCCCGCGCCGACGACAAGGGCCGTGACGCCGCGCGCGTCGCGGTCGAGATGGCCAACCTGCTGGACGACCTGTCGTGACCGACACCGCGGCCAAGACCGCCGGCGCGGCGAAGAAGCGTGCGCCACCGAAGTCGGCGCGCCGGCGCTCGCGCGAACTGGCAATGCAAGGCCTGTACCGCTGGCTGCTGGCCGGCGGCGAGCCTGCCGACGTGCTGGACGACATCCGCGACATGGACGGCTTCGACAAGGCCGACCGCGCCCACTTCGACGCCCTGCTGCACGGCGGCATCGAACAGGCCGCAGCGCTGGACGAGGTACTGGCCCGCCATGTCGACCGCAAGACCACGCTGCTCTCTCCGGTGGAGCACGCGGTGCTGATGATCGGCGTCTACGAACTCATGCACTGCGTCGACATCCCCTACCGCGTTGCCATCAACGAGGCGGTGGAACTGGCCAAGAGCTTCGGCGGCACCGACGGCCACAAGTACGTCAACGGCGTGCTCGACCACTGCGCTGCCGAGCTGCGCCCGCACGAAGCGCGGCCGGCGCGCAGCTAGGCCCATGCGCACGGCAAGCCGGCTCGAGCACATCGAGCCCTTCTGGGTGATGGAGTGCGCCAAGGCCGCCGACGCCATCGCGCGCAGCCCCGAATGCGACCCGGCGCGCGGCGGCGAGCCGATGATCTACCTCAACATCGGCGAGCCCGACTTCACCGCGCCGCCGCTGGTGCAGCAGGCCGCCGAACGCTGCCTGCGCGACGGCCTGACCCAGTACACCCACGCCACCGGCCTGCCGGCGCTGCGCCAGCGCATCGCCGCCTGGTACGGCACGCGCTTCGGCCTGGACGTCGACCCGGCGCGCATCGTCGTCACCGCGGGCGCCTCGGCGGCGCTGCAGCTCGTCACGCTGGCCCTCTTCGAGGCCGGCGACGAGGTGCTGATGCCCGACCCCAGCTACCCCTGCAACCGCCATTTCGTGGCCGCCGCCGGGGCGCGTGCGAAGCTGCTGCCGGCGAGTGCCGCGGCGCGCTTCCAGCTCGACGCCGCCGGCGTGGCCGCGCACTGGGGGCCGGCCACGCGCGGCGTGCTGCTGGCCTCGCCCAGCAACCCCACCGGCACCTCGATTGCCGCGGCCGAGATGGCGGCCATCGTGCAGGCCGTGCGCGCGCGCGGCGGCGTCACCATCGTCGACGAGATCTACCTCGGCCTGAGCTACGACGAAGCCTACGGCCACAGCGCGCTGGCGCTGGGCGACGACGTCATCAGCATCAACAGCTTCTCGAAATACTTCGGCATGACCGGCTGGCGGCTGGGCTGGGTGGTGCTGCCGCCGGCGCTGGTGGGGCCGGTCGAACGCCTGGCGCAGAACCTCTACATCTGCGCCAGTTCGCTGGCCCAGCGCGCGGCACTGGCCTGCTTCGAGCCGGCGTCCATCGCCGAGTACGAACACCGCCGCGGCGAGTTCCAGCGCCGCCGCGACTTCATCGTGCCGGCCCTGCAGCGGCTCGGCCTGGACGTGCCGGTGGCGCCCGACGGCGCCTTCTACGCTTGGTTCGACTGCAGCCGCCACAGCGCCAGCAGCTGGGACTTCTGCTTCGACCTCATGCGCCGCGCCCACGTGGCGCTGACGCCGGGCCGCGACTTCGGCCCGGCGCAGGCCGAGCGCTTCGTGCGGCTGAGCTTTGCCAACAGTCTGCAAAGCCTGCAGGCCGCGGTGGGCCGCCTCGATCGTGCACTGGGCAGTGCCGGGAAGGCCGCAACACCGGCGTAAAGCCCGTGCTTTTGGCGCCGATATGCAGGGGGCAGCCCGCATAAGCTGCCGAACCGTGGGCTACAACCTCTTTCAAAAGCGCGCCAAAGGCGACGCGGCGATGACCGAATTCGCCGCCACCGAACTTTCGCTGCCGCCGGACTCCCTGCCCGCGGCCGGCGATTCACTGCCTTCGGGCATCGACTCGGGCCTGGACCCTGCCGCGCACGGCCCGCCCAGCGACCTCGGCAGCGACAGCCTGCCCGCCGCCACCGACGCCCTCGTCGAACAACGCCCCACGCTGTCGCACATCGGCCGCTATGCGCTGAAGGCGCTCATCGGCCAGGGCGGCCTGGGCCAGGTGCACGAAGCCTGGGACCCGCTGCTCTCGCGCACGGTGGCCGTGAAGACGCTGCAGCTGGGGCTGGACACGCCGACCCGGGTCTCGCTGGACGGCCTGTTCCTGAACGAGGCGCGTGCCGCCGCCGGCCTGTCGCACCCCAACATCGTCACCGTGCACGACGCCGGGCTGTCGGCCTACGGCGTCTACATCGCGATGGAGCGGCTGCACGGCAGCGACCTGCGCCAGCGTCTGGCCGAAGGCTGGGAGCCGACGCCGATGCAGGCCGCGCAGCTGGTGCGGCGCGTCGCCGACGCGCTCGCCTACGCGCATGCCCGCGGTGTTGTGCACTGCGACATCAAGCCGGCCAACATCTTCCTGAACCGGCGCGACAAGCCCAAGGTGCTGGACTTCGGCATCGCCCGCGTCGCCCACGGCAAGGCGCTGCAGGAAGGGCTGGACGGCCTGGTGGCGGGCTCGCCGCACTACCTGGCGCCGGAGCAGCTGCAGGGCGGCACGGTCGACGCGCGCACCGACATCCACGGTCTCGGCCTCGTCTTCTACGAACTGCTGGCGCGCCGCAAGGCCTATGGCGGCCACAGCGTCGACGAGATCACCGCTGCCGTGCTTGCCCACCAGCCGACGCCGCCACACGAACTGCGCGCCGGGGTGCCGGGTCGCCTGTCCGCGATCGCGCTGCGCGCCATCGCGCACGACCCCGGCGAGCGCTACGCCAGTGCAGCCGACATGGCGATGGCGCTGCGGCGCTGGATCGACCAGCACGGCGCCGGCGAAAGCGCAGCGGCCGTCGCGGTTTCGGCGGCCACGACCTCGCCTTCGACGCCGCTGGCACCCTCAGCGTCGGGGCCCGGAAACCGCCGCGGCCTTCTGGCCGTGGCCGCATTGGCCGTCGCTGCGCTGGCCCTCACGCTCGGCCTGCGCGCCCGCCGCCCCTCGGCTGAAATCGCAGCCGCGCCCCCCGCGGCGCCCACCTCACAGGTCGCCGCCGCCGCGGTGGCGGCCGAACCCCCGGCCCCGAGCCCTGCCTTGACCGCAGAGCCCCCCACCATCACCCAGGCAGCCACGGCTGCCGCCGCCACACCCGCCGTGGCAGCGGCGCCTCCGCGCGCCGCAGCGCCGCGGGCCCGTGCCGCCGTGCTGCCCCGCGACACGCGGCTGCCGCTCGCGGTGCCCGCCCTGGCCCTGGGTGCGCTGCAGCTGGCCATCAGCCCCTGGGGCAATGTCGAGGTCGACGGCAAGCCTGCGGGCACCACGCCACCCCTCAGCCACCTCGACCTGCCGGAGGGCGCGCACACCATCACCGTGCGCAACGACGACGCACCGCCCTACACCGTCACGGTGCAGGTCACGGCCGACAACCCCGTCACCGTTCGCCACCGCTTCGCGCCATGACCATCCATCGTCCTGCCATCCGCCGCTGCGCCGGCCTGGGCCTGGCCCTCGTTCTCGGCGGCTGCGCCGCGCCCCCGCCTGCCGTGCCCCCGGCCCCGGCCGCTGGCGGCCTGGCCGACCTGATGGAAAGGCCGGCCGAACGCGCCCTCTTCGAAGGCATCCGGGCCTACGACGACGGCGAGTACGCACAGGCCGAAGGTGCGCTGCGCCGGGCCCTCGAAAGCGGCCTGCGCAGCGGCCGCGACCAGGCCAGCGCGCACAAGCTGCTGGCCTTCATCAGCTGCACCAGCGACCGGCGGCCGGCCTGCGAGGCCGAGTTCCGGGCCGCCCGCGCCGCCGACCCCGCCTTCGCGCTCAGCCGCGCCGAGGCCGGCCACCCGCTGTGGGGTCCGGTGTACCGCCAGGCCCTGCCCTAGCCGGCGCGGGCTGCGCAAGGCGGGCGGCATAATCGACCGCCGATGTCGCCACCCGCAACGACCGCCCCCTACCGCCATGCGCTGCGTGTGTACTGGGAGGACACCGACGCCGGCGGCGTCGTCTTCTACGCCAACTACCTGAAGTTCTTCGAACGCGCCCGCACCGAATGGCTGCGCCATCTCGGCGTCGGCCAGCAGGCGCTGCGCGAATCCACCGGCGCGATGTTCGTCGTCACCGAGACGAAGCTGCGCTACCGCGCACCGGCGCGCCTGGACGACCTGCTGCAGGTCACGGTGGAACTGCGCCACCGTGGCAGCGCCACGCTGACGATCGTGCAGCAGGCATGGCGCGACGACACGTTGCTGGCCGAAGGCGAGATCCGCATCGGCTGCGTCGACGATGGAACCTTCAGACCGCGCCGCATTCCGACCGAAGTGACTTCAACCCTGGCATGAACCAAGACCTCTCGATCACCGCTCTTGTCCTGCAGGCCAGCCTGGTCGTGCAGATCGTCATGGCCGGCCTGGCGCTGACCTCCTTCACCAGCTGGACCGTCATCTTCGGCAAGGTCTTCGGCCTGCGCCGCGTGCGCGCCAGCAACGACGAATTCGAGCGCGAGTTCTGGTCCGGCCGCAGCCTCACCGAACTCAATCAGGCCGTCACCAGCAAGGCCGAGACGGCGCCGATGGAACGCATCTTCGCCAGCGGCATGCGCGAATTCCTCAAGCTGCGCGAGAAGCGCCTGGACGGCGGCGCGCAGATCGACGGCGCCCGCCGCGCCATGCGCGCGAGCTTCCAGCGCGAGCTCGACGTCGTCGAGAGCAACCTCAGCTTTCTCGCCAGCGTCGGCTCGGTCAGCCCCTATGTGGGCCTGTTCGGCACCGTGTGGGGAATCATGCATGCCTTCGTCGGCCTGTCCAACCTGCAGCAGGTGACGCTGGCCACGGTGGCGCCCGGCATTGCCGAGGCCCTGGTGGCCACGGCCATCGGCCTGTTCGCCGCCATTCCCGCGGTGGTGGCCTACAACCGCTTCGCGCGCGACATCGACCGCATCGCCATCCAGCTCGAGACCTTCATCGAGGAGTTCAGCAACATCCTGCAGCGCAACGCAGGCCAGGCCGGCAGCACCACCGCCATCGCCGGCTCGGGGACGCGCTGATGCCCGCCGTGGTGGCGCGTGGCGCGCGGGGCCGGCGCTCGATGAACGAGATCAACATGGTCCCCTTCATCGACGTCATGCTGGTGCTGCTGATCATCTTCATGGTCACGGCACCGCTCATCACCACCGGCGTCGTCGACCTGCCCAGCGTGGGCAAGAGCCGGCAGCGGCCGAGCAGCGTCGTCGAGGTCATCGTCGGCAGCGACGAGAAGCTGCGCCTGCGCGTCGACAACCAGGACCCGGTGGGCGTGGCGCTGGCGCAGCTGGCGGCGCGCGTGAAGGACAAGCAGGCGGGCAACGCCGAGGTGCCGGTGGTCATCAGCGCCGACAAGAGCGTGCGCTACGAGAGCGTGGTGCGCGTGATGGACACGCTGCAGCGCGCCGGCGTGCAGCGCGTCGGGCTGTCGGTGAAGCAGGGCAGCCCCTAGACCGCGATGGCGTCCACCGCAACGCTGCAAGGTGCCCACGACGCGCTGCTGCCGCGCGCGCCTGGCGGCAACGGCGCCGGCGCGGCGCTGGCGCTGCTGGTGCATGTGGCGCTGCTGCTGGCGTTGACGACGGCGGTCGACTGGCGCGCCAAGACGCCCGAAGTCTTCAGCGCCGAGCTCTGGGCCAACGTGCCGCAGATCGCGGCACCCGCCGCCACCCCTGCCCCCGAGCCCGCCCCGCCGCCGCCCGCGCCGCC
>CAIWPS010000624.1 GCA_903914615.1 uncultured beta proteobacterium
ATCAAACGCGTGCGCGGCGACACTTTCGGCTACCTGCAGCGCAGCTTCGTCGGCTGCGTCAGTGACGTCGACCAGCGCGAGGCGCGCGAGGTCGGCGAGAAGGCGGTGCAGTACGCGATGTGGGGCAGCACCAACGGCTCGGTGGCGATCAAGCGCACCGGCTTCTATTCGGTGGACTACGAACTGCTGCCGCTCGCCGCGGTGGCCGGCAAGACGCGCACGATGGAAGACGAGTTCCTGTCGGCCAGCGGCACCGATGTCACCGACGCCTTCCGCATGTACCTGCGGCCGCTGCTGGGCTCGGGCCTGCCCGATGCGTTCCGGCTGCGGCCCAACGCCGTGCCGAAGGTGCTGGGGCGCGACGGCGGCTGATGCGTATCGGTCCTGCTGCAGGCACGGGAATCCGGTTTGCGGTCATCGCCATGAGCTTTGGTCCGTCGGCCGGGCTCAAGGAGCGCGACGCGTGGGCCTGCTTACGCGACGCGCCTGAGCCTCCGGCTGGTCAGCCGAGCCGCCGAGTTGCCGCGGCAGCATTGGAAAGAGCCTGGGGTCTGGTCGAAGGCGGCGCGTAGCGGCGCCGCTCGTCTTTCTTTACCTCGACCGACGGCGTCGTTGGCGCCGCAACGCGCCTGCCGCGGTCCGGGGCGTGTGTCAGCGCACTGAAGCGGCCGGGGTCTGCCGAATAGGCTGCGTCTTTACCCACCCCGGAAGCATACCCATGAACACGCAAGGCCTCAGGACACGCATCATCGTCGGCATTTCGGCCGCAACCATGCTCATCTTCGGAACGATCGGCCTGACTTTCTCGATCCCGGCACGCGCCACCGAGCAGTTTGCGAAGGAGACCGGGCAAGCCTGCGACGCGTGCCACGTCAGCAAGGCGGGCGGCGGCGCGCTTACGCCGTTGGGCGAGAAATTCAAGGCGAACGGCAACAAGCTTCCCTGAAAGTCGTCTGACGGCCTCAATGGCAGGGGCGTCGTCCTGTCGAACACCCGCCACGCGCCTGTCGTGGCTTCACAGAAGGCTCAGCGCAGCGATGCATTGACCGTGGCTAGCGCATCCGCCCCCGGGCACAGCGCGTCCTCGCGCAGGGCGTTGAGCGGCAGCGCCACGGTGTTCAGCGCAGCATGCAGGTCGCCGGCCTGCGGGTCGACGTAGAGGAGCCCGGTCGGAATCTCGCCCGCGTCCTGCAGCGCCTGCAGGTGATTCATGGCGCTGCGCCGGCTGGTGGGGTCGAAGTCGGCGTGCAGCTTGCGCAGGCGCAGCACGCTGCCGTCATGCTGCGGCAGCTCGATGGACTCACCGGGCCCGGGCGAGGCCGTGACCGGCTGCGCGAGGTCGATGAAGTCGATGCGGTTCACGGCCTCGTTGTGCTCGCGCACGCTGTCGTAGCTGCGGGTGCTGCCGGCGTGGTTGTTGAAGGCCACGCAGGGGCTGATGACGTCGATGAAGGCCGCGCCGCCGTGGCGGATGGCGCCTTCCAGCAGCGGCACCAGCTGCGCCTTGTCGCCCGAAAAGCCGCGCGCCACGTAGGTGGCGCCGAGCTGAAGCGCCATGGCCACCAGGTCGACCGGGTTGTCGTGGTTGACCACGCCCTTCTTGCTCTTGCTGCCGCGGTCGGCGGTGGCCGAGAACTGGCCTTTGGTAAGGCCGTAGACGCCGTTGTTCTCGACGATGTAGACCATCCTCACGCCGCGTCGCATGGCATGCGCGAACTGTCCCAGGCCGATGCTGGCGCTGTCGCCGTCGCCGCTGACGCCCAGGTAAAGCAGCTCGCGGTTGGCAAGGTTGGCACCGGTCAGCACGCTGGGCATGCGGCCGTGCACGGTGTTGAAGCCGTGGCTGGCACCCAGGAAGTAGTCGGGCGTCTTACTGCTGCAGCCGATGCCCGAGAGCTTGGCAACGCGGTGGGGCTCGATGTCGAGCTGCCAGCAGGCCTGGATCAGCGCTGCCGAGATGCTGTCGTGGCCGCAGCCGGCGCACAGCGTGCTGACCCGGCCTTCGTAGTCGCGGCGCGTGTAGCCGACCTTGTTGGGCACCAGGCTGGGGTGGTGCAGCTTGGGCTTCGCAATGAAAGTCATGACGGATTCCGTTCGCGGCGGGGTTGCACGGCCAGCGCGTGGACATGGTCGGTGATGGCCTGGGTGATGAAGCGCGCAGTAATGGGCGTGCCGTCGTAGTGCAGCACCTTGATCAGCCGCTCGGGGTCGATCTCCAGTTCGTTCACGAGCAGCGTGCGCATCTGCGCGTCGCGGTTCTGCTCGACGACGAAGACCCGGTCGTGGCGCTCGATGAAGTCCAGCACGCTGGCCGGGAAGGGGAAGGCGCGCAGGCGCATCGCGTCGAGGTGGATGTGCGAGGCGGCCAGCGCCTCCAGCGCCTCGTCCATCGCCGGCGCGGTGCTGCCGAAGTACAGCACCCCCAGCCGCGTCTTCTTGGCCGCCGCGCGCACGGTGGGCTGCGGCACGAGCGTGGCCGCGGTGGCGAACTTCTTCAGCAGCCGGTGCACGTTGCGCAGGTAGTCGGGGCCGGCCTCGCTGTAGCGCGCGTACTCGTCGCGCGTGGTGCCGCGGGTGAAGTAGCTGCCCTTGCTGGGGTGGGTGGCCGGCAGCGTGCGCCAGGGGATGCCGTCGCCGTCGACGTCCTTGTAGCGGCCGAAGTCCTTGCCGGCTTCCAGTTCCTCGGCCGTCATCACCTTGCCGCGGTCGTAGCGCCGTTCGTCGTCCCAGTGGAAGGGCTCGCACAGGCGCTGGTTCATGCCGATGTCGAGGTCGGTCATGACGAAGATGGGCGTCTGCAAGCGGTCGGCCAGGTCCAGCGCCATGGCCGCGAACTCGAAGCACTCGGCCGGGTCCTGCGGCAGCAGCAGCACATGCTTGGTGTCGCCGTGCGAGGCGTAGGCGCTGCTCACGATGTCGGCCTGCTGGGTGCGCGTGGGCATGCCGGTGGAAGGGCCGCCGCGCTGCACGTCGATGATGGTCAGCGGGATCTCGGCGAAGTAGGCCAGACCGATGAACTCGGTCATCAGCGACACCCCCGGCCCCGAAGTGGCGGTGAAGGCGCGCGCGCCGTTCCAGCCGGCGCCGGTGATCATGCCGATGGAGGCGATCTCGTCCTCGGCCTGCACGATGGCGTAGCGCGCCTGGCCCGTGGCAGGGTCGGTGCGGTACTTCTGGCAATACTTCTGG
>CAIWPS010000625.1 GCA_903914615.1 uncultured beta proteobacterium
CTGCGCCCGGGGCCTTGGCGCTGGCGGCGGCGATGGCCTGCGCGGTCAGGTCGGCGGGGTCGCCCGCACCGCCGTCCTGGGCCGCCGCCGGCACCGGCGCGGGCGCGTGCCGGTGCAGCTGCATCTCGGTGCCGACGATCAGCCGCAGGCCCAGGCGTTCGGCTTCCAGGTGCGCGCGCACGGCGCCGGAGAGCGAGCATTCGTCGGTGAGGGCCAGCGCCGCATAGCGCAGCGCCTGCGCGCGCGCCACCAGTTCCTCGGGGTGCGAAGCACCGTTCAGGAAACTGAAGTTGCTGCGGCAGAGCAGTTCGGCGTAGCCAGGAAGGGCAGCGGTGCGGCGGGGCGGTAGCAAGGTTCGGGCTCGCGGACGGGGCGGACGGTGTAGGGCCTGCCGCTGGCCGGGTAGCGCAGGTCGGAAGGCGCGGCGGCCGCGGCCGCAGGCGCTTGAAGGACAGGGCCAGGGCCAGGGCCCGTGCCAGGACCTGCCCCGGCGGGCGCCGCGGCGCCCAGCACATCCAGCGGGCTGCGCACCGCGCCACCGCCCATGCGCAGCACATGGGTGTAGATCATGGTGGTGCTGACGTCGGCATGGCCCAGCAGTTCCTGCACGGTGCGGATGTCGTAGCCCGACTGCAGCAGGTGGGTGGCGAAGGAGTGGCGCAGCGTGTGCGGCGACGCCGGCTTGTGGACGCCGGCAGCGGCCAGCGCGAGCTTGAAGACGCGCTGGAAGTTGCCCTCGAGGAAATGGTGGCGGCGCATGCCGCCGCCGCGCGGGTCCCAGGACACCTTGGCCTGCGGGAACACCCAGTGCCAGGTCCAGGACTGCGCCGCCCGCGGGTACTTGCGCGCCAGCGCGTGCGGCACCATCACGCCCTGCACGCCGTCGTCGCGGTCGGCCGACCACACGGCGTGCGCGCGCGCCAGCTGCGCGCGCAGCGGCGCCTCCAGCGCCGCGGGCAGCATGACGACGCGGTCCTTGGCGCCCTTGCCTTCGCGCACGACGATGGCGCGGCGCTCGAAATCGATGTCCTTCACGCGCAGGCGCAGGCCTTCGAGCAGGCGCATGCCGGTGCCGTAGAGCAGCCGCCCCAGCAGGCCGTGCGGCGGGCCCAGCTGCCGTTCCTGCGCGTCGAGCTGCGCCAGCACGGCGGCCACCTCGTCGGCCGTGAGTACCACCGGCAGCCGCCGCTCGTCGCGCGGGCGGCCGATCTCGGCCATCCACGGCAGGTCCTGCCGCAGCACCTTCTGGTAGAGGAAGAGCAGCGCCGACAAGGCCTGCTGGTGCGTGCCCGGCGAGACCTGGCGTTCGGTGGCCAGCCAGGTCAGGAAGGCCTCGACCTCGGCCGCACCCAGCTCGCCGGGATGCCGGGTGCCATGGAAGCGGACGAAGGCGCGCACCCAGTGCACGTAGGCGTCCTCGGTGCGCAGGCTGTAGTGCAGGTAGCGGATCTGCTGGCGCAGTGCGTCGAGCAGACGCGGGCGCAGCGCGGGCGGAGGGTCGAAGGCGTCGTGCATGGTGGCCGGCTCGACTGATGAATATGTGTTTTCATACAGTACCAAAAACCGCGGGTCCAGGCAAGCCGCTCCGGCCTCGGTCGCGCACGACGTCCCGCCGGGGCCCGGCCCTACACTAGGCACGACGATGCCGCCCGGTTCCGTGGCCTGGGCGCGCCCCACCACCGAGGTCCCTTCCCTCCATGTCCTGGATCGAAAAAGAACTTCGTCGGCGCAAGAAGATGGACGCCCGCTCGACGCAGGCCGACGCGCAGGGCCCGGCCTCTGCCGGCGAAACGAATGTGCAGGAACGCATCCGGTCGCTCTGGATGCGATTCGAATCGGCCAACGCCCAGCTGCCGGCCGAATTGCAGTTGCGCCGGCAGTCGGGCGATGAATTCAAGGTCCAGCTGGACCTGCGCATCTTCCAGATCATTCTCAGGGCCGCCAATGGCGCGGGCCTGGGGTTCACCGGCGACGCCATCAAGTATTTCTGGCCGGAGAAAAACGCCAGGAAGAGCAACAACCTGTGGATCCGGCCCCGGCCCGACGGGACTTTCCAGATCTTCCGCCGGCGCCAGCAGGTCTCGCTGCAGGCCACAGGCGATGAGGCGACCTTCGACGAGAAGTCGGTCGACCGCATCGTCAAGTGCCTGGTCACCGACAGGCGCGTGACCTGGCGGTCGGCAAGGAAGCGCAGCCTCTGGCTGTTCTAGCGGCCCGGCAGCCCGGCCGCAGGGGCTTACAACTGCTTGCTTCAGGGCACCGTGCGGCAGCCGAAACTGCAGCCATCCCCCCTGACACGAGAGCCTCCCCATGACGCTGCCCCTGGCGGATGCGCTGTTGCTGATCGGCCTCGTCGGCGCCTGCGCCACGCTGCTGCTGGCCGACCTGGCCGACCACCGCGGCCGCCGGCTCGGCCTGCGGCGCCCCGCGGCGGCCCGCGCGGTGACCGCCCCCACGCCGGCCGCCACCGCGCCACGCGCACCGGCCCGCCCGGCCGCCGCGAGCCCCTTGCCGCCAGCGGCCGACCTGCTGCTGGTCGACGACTCGGCGGTGGCGCGCGCCAAGCTGCGGCGCCTGTTCGAAGGTGCCGGCTACCGCGTCCACCTGGCCGTGGACGGCGTCGAGGCGCTGGCGCTGCTGGCCAAGGGCCGCTACGCCATGATGGTCACCGACCTGGAGATGCCGCGCATGGACGGCGTCGCGCTCATCGGCACCTGCCTGGCCCAGGCCGCGACGGCGCGCATGCCGATCATCGCCGTCAGCGCGCACGAGAACCTGCGCGCCCGCTTCAACGCCTGCCGCGACATCTGCGGCGTCCACCGCAAGCCCTGGGCCGACGACATCCTGCTCAGCCACGTCGCCGCGCTGATCGGCACGCGCACCGTGCCCGCCCTGGCCCCCTGCTAGGCGGCGCGCACGCCGGCGTGGCGCGCCGCGGCCAGCGCCACCGCGCTGCCGTTCTTGATGCAGTCGCCCACCGAGACGCCACCCTTCCAGTTGGCGCAGAAGAACAGGCCCGGCAGCGCGCGCTCGGCGGCCTCGGCGCGGGCGACGCGGCCCAGGTGGCCCAGCGTGTACTGCGGAATGGCGCGCGGCCAGCACGTCACCGCCTGCCACTGCGGTGCGGCGCGCGCGCCCAGCAGCGCCACATGCTCGGCGTGCGCCAGCGCCGCGATCTCGGCCTCGGGCAGGCCGGCCAGCGCGGGCTGGCGCAGGCCGCCGACGAAGGTCGTCAGCAGCACGCTGCCGGCGGCGGCGCGGCCCTCGTACATGGTGCTGGAAAAGAGCACCCCCAGCACGCGGCGCTGCGCCTTGCGCGGCACCAGGGCGCCGAAGCCGTCCAGCGGGTGGGCGATGTCGCTGGCCGCGTAGACCGAAGCCACCGAGGCCACCGGCGCGTAGGCGATGCCGTCCAGCGCCGCTGCGGCATCGGCCACCCAGGGCCGCAGCAGGTGGGCGGCGGCGTCGGCCGCCACCGCCAGCACCACCACCGGCGCGCGCCATGGCTGCAGCTGGCCGCGCTGCATCACCTGCACGGTGTACAGGCCGTCGTCGTCGCGCCGCAGTGCCACCGCGCGTGCGCCCAGCAGCAGCGTGCCCGCCTGCGCCGCCAGCGCGTCGGTCAGCTGCTGCATGCCGCCGGCGAAGGAGAAGCTGCGCGCCGTGTTCTTGGCACTTTCCTTCTGGCGCCGCCGCTCGCGCGCGCCCAGGATCTGGCCGCGGATGAGGCTGCCCCAGCGCTGTTCCAGGGCGTGCAGCCTGGGGAAGGCGGCCTGCACTGAAATGGCCTCGGGGTCGCCGGCATAGACGCCGGCCACGAAGGGGTCGATGGCGTAGTCGAGGAACTCGGTGCCCAGACGCCGCCGCACGAAGGCCGCGATGGACTCTTCGGCGTCGGCCTGCGCACGGGCCACGAAGGGCTCGCGCAGCAGCGCCAGCTTGGCCCCCAGGCTGAACAGCGGCGTGGTGAAGAAGGCGGCGGGCGACATCGGCAAGGCCTGCAGCGCGCCATCGCGGACGACGTAGCGCTTGTCGGCCGCCGGCGCGGCGTAACGCAGCGCCTGCTGCAGGCCGAGGTCGGCCACCAGTTCGCCGATCAGCGGCGTCGTGTCCAGGGCGCTGTTGGGCCCGCGCTCGAACAGCGCGCCCGCCTGCAGCCGGCTGCCGATGACGCCGCCGGCGCGGTCGCCGGCCTCGACCACCGTCACCGCCAGGCCGGCGCGGCGCAGCCGGTAGGCGGCCACGAGGCCCGAGATGCCGGCGCCGACGACGAGCGCGTCGCAACGGCCCGCCGCCGCGGCGCTGGCCGGCAGGTCCAGGGTGGGGGAAGCATTCATGCCGGCCACGCTAAGGGCAAAGCGGCGTGCTGGGTTTGATCCTCCGCAGGGTGCAGCGGTGAGGGCCGGCGCGCCCATCGCGCCCATCGGATGCGCGCTTGAGGCAGGTCAACGCCGGCCCGCGCAGCGGCTGCACATACTCGCGCAGGATCTGCCGGATGCCGCGCAAGCCCTGTCGCGGTGCCGCGGTCCAGGTGGCTCTCGCCGATGGCAATGCGCCCTGCTGCAGCCAGCCCCGTCGCCGACGGCGCCGGGGCTGCCATGGCCCGTGTGCTGCAGGCCGAGCGCGACGCCCAAGAGGCCGTGCAGCAGGCCCGCGCCGCGGCCGCACAGAGCGCCGAGGCCGCACGGGCCGCCGCGCGCCGTCTCGCCGAACGCACCGAAGCCAGGGCGGCGGCCATCGTGGCGGCCTTCGAGCGCGCCACCGCGGCGCAACTGGCAGCCCTCGAAGCGCAGGCCGGCGCACTGATGCAGGCGCCCGCCGTGCAGGCCGCCGAGCGCGCCGCGCTGAGCCGCGCCGTGCAGGCCCTGGCCCTGGAACTGGTGCAGGCAGCGCCATGATCGATGGCGGCAGCCTCGACTATGCGCAGGCGCGGGTCCATGCCCGCCAGGGCCGGCGTGCCGACGACGCCACCTGGCAGCGCGTGGAAACGACGCGCGACTACGCCGCGCTGCTGGCGGTCCTGCGGCCCTCCGCGCTCGGGCCCTGGATCTCGGGTCTGGCCGCGCCGGCCGACGCGCGCCAGATCGAAGCCGTGTTGCGAGCCCATTGGCGCGCCACCGTGACCGAGACGGTGGCCTGGATGCCGCCCGGCTGGCAGCCCGCGCTGGCCTGGTGCGCGCTGCTGCCCGAGCTGCCGCTGCTGCAGCACCTGGCACGTGGCGGCGCAGCCCCGGTCTGGCTGGCGGCAGACCCTGTCTGGCGCCCGCTGGCCGCAGCGCTGCCGGCCGAGCGGGCCGCCGTGCTCGCGGCCGGGCCTGCCGCCGCCCTCGCCGCCGCATGGTCCGCGCCGGACACGCTGCCGCAGGCCTGGTGGGCCGAGTGGCTGCGGCGCCTGCCCGCAGCCGCCGCGCGTGCCGCAAGCACCACCGGCACCGCGGACGGCGACGACGGCCTGGGCAGCCTCGTCGACCTGCTGCGCGCCCACGGCCGGGACTTCGCCGCCGCGCCCCCCGGCCCCGCGGGCCTGCTGCGCCGCACCTTGCAGGGCCGCCTGGTGCGGCTGCTGCACCGTGTCGCGCTGCAGCCGGCGGTGGCCTTCATCCACCTCGCGCTGTGCGCGCTGGACTTCGAGCGTCTGCGCGGCGAGCTCCTGGTTCGCGCCCTCTTCCCGCGGGCGGGAGCGGCCTGATGCTGCAACCCCGGGCCGCGCGCTGGTTCGAGATCCTGGCCGCCCGCGACGACGCCACGCGGGTGCTGGAAGCGCTGGCACGCACCGGCCTGGTCGAGTTGCAGGCGCGCAGCGGCACCGGCATCCCGGCCGAACTGGGCGACGTGATGCAGCCGCTGGCGCAGTTCGCCGAACTGGCGGCGCGCTACCGCAGCTACTGGCCCGACGCCGCGCAATGCCAGCCCTCGGCCTTCCCGGAATCGCCGGGCGCCACGCTGCAGCGTGCCCGGGCCGTCGTCCGCGCCTGGGCCCAGGACGCCGAGCCCGTCATCCGGCGCCTGCAGGGCGCCGAGGCCGAAGCGGCCGAACTGCAGCTGTGGCAGGGCGTGCTGCCGGCCCTGGCCGCGCAGGTGCACCCGGGCTGTGGCCTGGCGGGCGCAGGCCCGCTGCTGCAGGTGCGGCTGTTCGTGCTGCCGGCCGGTGTCGATGCCGACGCCGCGCTGCCGCTGGGCACGCCGGGCCTGGAGACCCTGACCGCGCCGCTGGCCCACCACGGCCCGCCGCGGCTGCTGGTGGCCGGGGCGCCTGCGGCGCTGCAGGCACTGGCGCAACGCGTCGGCGCGCTCAAGGGCAGCGCCCACGAGGTGCCCCGCTGGCTGACGGGCGACACCGACGCCGACCGCAGGCAGCTCGACGAGCGCCTGGCCGCACGGCAGGCCGAGGTGGCCGCGGCGCGGGCGGCGCTGGCCACGCTGCACGAGCGCCACGGCCTGGGCGCCGCGCTGGGTGACGTGGCGCGCCTGCAATGGCTGCTGAGCAACGTCGACGCGCTCGAATCCGGCCCGCTGTTCTGCCACATCACCGGCTGGTGCAGCGAACCCGGCGGCAGCCGCCTGGCGCAGGCCCTGCACGACGCCTCGGTGCGCGCGCTGCTGAACTTCCCGCCGCCGCCGGCCGACCTGGGGCCGCCGCTGCTGCTCGTCAACCCGCCGTGGGCGCGGCCCTTCGAGATCTTCAGCCGCGCCCTGGGCATGCCCTCGGCCGGCGACGCCGACCCGACGCCGCTGCTCGCCGTGGTGGTGCCGCTGATGTTCGGCTACATGTTCGGCGACGTCGGCCAGGGCCTGCTGCTGGCCGCCGGCGGCTGGTGGTACCGCAAGCGCTGGCCGGTGGCGCGCATGCTGATGGCGGGTGGCCTGGTGGCCGCCGTCTTCGGGCTGCTGTTCGGCAGCGTCTTCGGCCTGCATGGCGCCCTGCCCGCGCTGTGGCTGCACCCCCTGCAGTCGCCGCTGCCGGTGCTGCTGGCACCGCTGTTCGGCGGCGCCCTGCTGCTCACGCTGGGCCTGGCGCTGGACGGCCTGGCCGCGGTGTGGCATGGCCGCTGGAAGCTGTGGCTGCTGACCGACGCCGCGCTGGTGGTGCTCTACCTGGCGCTGCTGGCCAGCTTCTTCGTGCCGCAGGCGGCGGCCGTGGCGACGGCGGCCATGCTGTGGTTCTGCATCGGCCATGCCGTGCACGGCGAGCGCCTCGGCGCCGCCCTGGAAGCGGCCGGCGAGGCGGTCGAGAAGACGCTGCAGATCCTCATCAACACGCTGTCCTTCGCCCGCGTCGGCGCCTTCGCGCTGGCCCACGCCGGCCTGTCCTCGGCCATCGTGGCGCTGATGGACGCGGCCGACAGCCTGCTGGCCAAGGGGCTCGTGCTGGTGCTGGGCAACGCGCTGGTGATGGTGCTGGAAGGCATGGTCGTCGCCATCCAGACCACGCGCCTGGTGCTGTTCGAGTTCTTCACCCGCTTCATGCAGGGGCAGGGGCGCGCCTTCCGTGCCCTGCCAGCACCGCCCTACCCACCTCAGGAGACCTAGATGAAAGCAGCCCGACGGAGCGTCCGATACCCCTGGGCCTGGATCGCCCTCAGCCTGGCCGGTGCGCTCGCCACGACGGCGCTGCTGGCCTGGCCGGGCGCGGCGCTGGCAGCCGCCGAGGCCGCGGCCGGAGCCGCGCATGGCGCCACCTTCGACGCGACCTGGGTCTTCATCGGCGCGGCGCTGGCGACAGGCGCGTCGTCGCTGGGCGCGGGCTTCGCGGTGGCCCGCGTCGGCACCGCGGCCGTCGGCGCGCTGGCCGAGAAGCCCGAGCTCTTCGGCCGCCTGCTGATCTTCATCGGCCTGGCCGAGGGCATCGCCATCTACGGCCTCATCGTCTCCATCCTCATGCTCAACCGCCTCGGCTGAAGCGCAGGGGCGAACGATGGCTGCACCGGTCTTCATCGGCGACGAACTCAGCGGCACCGGCTGGCGCCTGGCCGGCGCCACGGTGCTCGCGCCGGCGGCGGGCGGCGAGGCCGCGGCGCTGGCGCAGGCAAGGATGCAGGCGCCGCTGGTGCTGGTGAGCGCCGTGACCGCAGCAGCCCTCGGCGAGCCCTTGCTCCGCGAGGCCCAGGCCGCGTCGCAGCCCCTGGTGCTGGTCGTGCCCGACTTGCAGGGCCTGGTGCCACTGCCCGACCTGGCGGCGCGGCTGCGCGGGCAACTGGGGCTCGAAGCATGAACGGCAGCGATCAGACCGTGGCGGAGCAGGCCCTGCTCGACCTCGTCGAGGCCGCACGGGCCCGGGCCTGCGCGCAGATCGACGGCGACGCCGCCGCCATCGTGCAGGCCGTGCGCGCACAGGCGCGGGCCCAGGCGCTGCAGCGCATCCGCAGCACCTTTGAAGAGCAGCGGCAGCGCCAGCACGACCGCCTGGCCGCGGCGCGCGCGAGGCTGGCCACGCAGCGGCGCCTGCATGCGCAGCAGCACACCTCCGAGCTGCTGGGGCTGGCCTGGGCGCAACTGCCCGGCGAGTTGCAGGCGCTGTGGCAGCAGCCGGCGACGCGCGCGGCCTGGGCGGCGCAGGCCCTGGCGGCAGCGCGCAAGAGCCTGCCGCCGGGCGCCTGGCGCATCACCCATGCGCCCGGCTGGCCGCAGACGGAACAGCAGGCCTGCGTCGACGCGGCCGGCGCCGGCGTGGCGCTGAAGTTCGAAGCCGATGCCGGCATCGCCGCCGGGCTGAAGATCGCTGCCGGCGGCAACGTCGTCGACGCCGCGCTGTCCGGCCTGCTCGCCGACCGCGGCGACTTCGAGGCGCGGCTGCTGCGGCGGCTGGAAGTCGCGGTATGAGCCTTGCCATCGTGCGCTGGATCGCCGGCCCCGTGCTGCACGCCGTCAAGCAGGGGCCGTTCGCGCTGCGCGAGTCGGTGCGCGTGGGCCCGCAGGCGCTGCTGGGCGAGGTGGTGCGCATCCACGACGATGTCATCGTCGTCCAGGTCTACGAAGACACCACCGGACTGCGCCCGAGCACCGAGGTGCACGGCAGCGGCCAGCCGCTGGCCATCCGCCTCGGCCCTTCGCTGCTGGGCCGCATCTTCGACGGCCTGCTGCGGCCGCTGTCGGGCACCGGCTCGGCCTACGTGCAGCAGGGCCTGCGCAGCACCGCGGCGGAGCGGCTGCGGTTCGTGCCGGGCGTGACGGTGGGCCAGTGGCTCGCCGCCGGTGCCGTGCTCGGCCAGGCGCAGGGTGCGCAGGGCCGCAGCCAGCGCTGCCTGGTGCCGCCGGACGCCGGCGGCGAGGTGGTGTCGGTGGCGGCCGCCGGCGAGCATGCCGAGGACGCCGCCATCTGCACGCTGCGCGAGCACGACGGCACGCTGCGCGAGCTGGCGATGAGCCATGTCTGGCCCGTGCGCGTGCCGCGGCCGGTGGCGCAGCGGCTGCCGGCACTGGCGCCGCTGGTGACGGGGCAGCGCGTGCTCGACTGCCTGTTCCCGGTGGCGCAGGGCGGCAAGGCGGCCATCCCCGGCGGCTTCGGCACCGGCAAGACGGTGCTGCTGGAGGCGCTGGCCAAGGGCTGCAATGCCGACGTCATCGTCTACCTCGGCTGCGGCGAGCGCGGCAACGAGATGGCCGGCGTGCTCGACGAATTCCCCACCCTCACCGATCCGCGCAGCGGCCGGCCGCTGATGGAGCGCACCGTCATCATCGCCAACACCAGCAACATGCCGGTGGCCGCGCGCGAGGCCAGCATCTACAGCGCCATCACGGTGGCCGAGTACTTCCGCGACCAGGGCCTGCACGTGGCGCTGATGGCCGACAGCACCAGCCGCTGGGCCGAGGCGCTGCGCGAAGTCTCGGGCCGCTTCGGCGAACTGCCGGGCGAAGGCGGCTACCCGGCCTACCTGTCGAGTCGGCTGGCCGACTTCTACGAGCGCGCGTCGCTGGTGACGACGCTGGCCGGCGACACCGGCTCGGTCACCGTGATGGGCGCCATCAGCCCGCCCTCGGGCGACTTCTCCGAGCCCGTCACCAGCCACACCAAGCGCTACGTCAAGGCCTTCTGGGCGCTGGACGTGAAGCGCGCCCAGGCCCGCTTCTACCCCGCCATCCACCCGCTGCAGTCGTATGCCGAGGATGCGCGCGAGTTCGCGCCGTGGTGGGCGACGCAGGGCAACGGCGAATGGCTGGCGCTGCGGCGCCGCTTCCTGACGCTGCTGGACGAGCAGGCGCAGCTCGAACGCATGGCGCGCATCATCGGCAAGGACGCGCTGCCGGCGCGCCAGCAGCTCACGCTGCTGTGCGCCGAGCTGGTGGGCGAGGCCTTCCTGCGCCAGTCGGCCTTCAGCGACATCGACCGCGTCTGCAGCCCGGCGCGCCAGGCCGCGATGATGAAGCTGCTGGGCCGCTTCGTCGACGGCGCCGAGGCCGCGCTGGCCGCCGGCGCCACGCCCGAGGCCATCGCCGCCCTGCCCTGCCTGCGCGCGCTGCAGCGCATGGGCGAGGACATCGGCGACGACCAGCTGCCGCGGCTGGCCGAACTGCAGGCGCGCATGGAGCGCGACTTCGCGGCCCTGGTGCCCGCCAGCCTGCAAGGGGAGGCGCGCGATGCGGCTCACGGCTGAAGGCGCGGCGACAAGGCTGGAAGGGCCGCTGCTCTTCCTGCGCCGCACGCTCGACGTCGGCCTGGCCGATGCCGTGGA
>CAIWPS010000626.1 GCA_903914615.1 uncultured beta proteobacterium
AGCAGCCTGATGAACTCCCAGGCCAGCGCCTTGTCGGCCGCCGGCGCGCCGCGCGGGATGGCGAAGAACGTGCCGCCGTAGGCCGCCCAGGCGCCCTCGGGCAGCTGAGTGGCGTGCCACAGGCCCTTGGTGGCCGGCGCGAGCCAGTTGTTCAGGTGCCCGGCCAGCCAGGCGCCCGTGAGCTGGGTGGCCAGGGTGCCGCGCTTGAATCCCTCGCTCCATTCGTTGGACCACGCCGAGACCTTGGCGTCGAGCTTGTGGCGGCGAATGTCGCGCGCCAACTCGAAGGCGCGCACGAAGCGCGGCGAGGCGACGAGCACGCGCGACTGGGCGTCGAAGTACAGGCCCTCGCCAGGCTGGATGCCGGTGCGGATGAGCAGGTCCTTGATGTCGCGCGCATGGGCCATCAGGTAGGCGCCGGTGGCCTGCTTGATCTTGACGCCGGCGGCGACGTAACTGTCCCAGCTGCGCGTGAGTTCGGCTTCGCTGACGCCGGCGCGGGCCAGGATGTCGGTGCGCACGAGCAGCGTGCCGGGGCCGATGTCGCTGGGCACGGCGACCACAGCGCCGCTGCGGCTGGTGGCCTGCGCCATGGCGTAGGGCACGAAGCGCGGGGCATCGCGGCCAATGTCGTAGGGCGGCTTGCTCAGGTCCTCCAGGCCACCGCCCTGCGCAAAGCGGCCGACGTAGCCGACCTCCAGCGCCATCACGTCGGGCAGGTAGAACGAGGTCGACAGTGCCGTCGTCATCGCCGTGTGGTGGTCGGCGAACTGGCGGCTCACGACCTTGATATCGACGTTCGGGTGCAGCTTCTTCCAGGCCGGGATGGCGGCCTCGACGATCTTGTCCACCGCCGGGTAGGCCGCCACGGTCAGCAGCTGCTGGGCCCGCACCGGGAGCGCGGCAGAGCCGAAGGTCGCGGCCACCAGCCAGGCCACCACGGCGGCGCCCCGCCTGGCCTGGCGGTGCGTGCTGCGGCGACCCTGTTCCCACATCCCTCGGCTCCGATTCTTGGGCACGGCCCGCCACGGGCGCAGGTGCGGCGCTTGACCGCTGCCTGGCCCGTGCGGCGGCATGCCGTGAAAGCGCTTTCACACTTTAGGTGGCGTCAGGCAGGCCTGTCAATGCAGGGTATTCGCCAAGCCCGGCCCAGGCGCCTGTCGGCACGGGTTTCCACGCCCCGCCAGGCCCGCGAACACGCCCATCCGCGGGGCCTGTTTCCATGGGGTATCTCATGTAATATCGAACGCAAAGAGCGGCTGCCGGCCGCCTCGCAGCCCGCTGCCGTGCGGGCCGCGCGCAACCCGACGAGGGACAGTCCTTGGGCCTGCCGATCACCCTGACGCCGACCGCGCCCGCCATGCTCGAACCCGCGCCGGGGGGCCACGGCGGTCTTGCAGGCACGCCCGCGGGCAAGGAAAGCAGCACCGACCTCGTCGCCCGCGCGCTGCGCATCCTGGACGAGGAGACGCAGGCCTGGCGCCAGCGGCAGGCGGCCTCGCCCGGGCCTGGGGGCGGCACTTGATCTGCAGCGCCTGCAGCTACGTCAACGCCGCCGCGGCACGCTTTTGCGGCGGCTGCGGGCGGCCGCTGGAGGTCACGGCCAGCACGCCGGCGCCTGCCGCCAGCAGCGGCGAACGCCGCCAGCTCACGGTGCTGATGTGCGATCTCGTCGGCTCGACGGCGCTGGCGCAGGCGCTGGACCCTGAAGACCTGCGCGACCTGCTGACCGACTACCAGCGCGTCTGCACCGACGCCGTGAAGCGCCACGACGGCCATATCGCGCAGTACCTGGGCGACGGCGTGCTCATCTATTTCGGCTACCCGCTGGCGCACGAGGACGACGCGCGCCGTGCCGTGCGCTGCGGGCTGGACATCCTGGCCGGCATGGCGCAGCTCAATGCCGGCGGCGGACGGCCGCTGCTGCAGGTGCGCTGCGGCGTGCACACCGGCCGCGTCGTCGTCGCCGCGGTGGGCAGCGGCGCACGCCAGGAAAGCCTCGCCCAGGGCGACACGCCCAACATCGCGGCGCGGCTGCAGGCCCTGGCCGAGCCCGACGCGCTGCTCGTCAGCGACGCCACCTGGCGCATCGTCCAGGGCTACTTCCTAGCCCAGCCCCAAGGTGAGCACGAACTGAAGGGCGTGGCGCAGCGCATGCGGCTGTGGCGCGTCACCGGC
>CAIWPS010000627.1 GCA_903914615.1 uncultured beta proteobacterium
CCGCTGGCGCCGATGGGGTGGCCCAGGGCGCAGGCGCCGCCGTGGACGTTGACGATCTCGTGCGCCAGCTTGAACTCGGCCATCGCGGCCATGGTCACCGCCGCAAAGGCCTCGTTGACCTCCCACAGGTCGACCTGGCCCGCCTGCCAGCCGGCCTTCTTCAGCACCTTGTCGATGGCGCCTGCCGGCGCGGTGCTGAACCACTCCGGCGCCTGCGCATGCACGGCATGGCCGGCGATGCGCGCGATGGGCTTGAGGCCCAGCTGCGCGGCCGTGCTCTCGCGCACCAGCACCAGCGCCGCGGCACCGTCGCTGATGCTGCTGGCATTCGCCGCGGTGATGGTGCCGTCCTTCTTGAACGCGGGCTTCAGGCCCGGGATCTTGTCGAGCCTGGCCTTGAAGGGCTGCTCGTCGAACTTCACCACCGTGGGGCCGGCCTTGCCCTGCAGCGTCACCGGCGCCATCTCCCAGTCGAAGCTGCCGTCCTCGTTGGCCTGCTTGCTGCGCGTGGTGGAGGCGATGGCGAAGGCATCCTGCGCCTCGCGCGTGAAGCCGTACTTGGCCACACAGGCCTCGGCGAAGACGCCCATCGCCTTGCCGCGCTCGTAGGCGTCTTCCAGGCCGTCCATGGCCATGTGGTCGAACAGCTGCGCCGCGCCGTAGCGCACGCCCTTTCTCGCGAACATCAGGTGCGGCGCGTTGGTCATGCTCTCCATGCCGCCGGCCACCACCACCTGCGCCGTGCCGGCGGCCAGCATGTCGTGGGCGAACATCAGCGCGCGCATGCCGCTGCCGCACATCTTGCTCAGCGTCACCGCGCCGGCGCTCTGCGGCAGCCCGGCCTTCAGCGTCGCCTGGCGCGCCGGCGCCTGGCCCTGGCCGGCCATCAGGCAGTTGCCCAGCAGCACCTCGTCGACGGCGTCGCCGGGCACGCCGGCGCGTTCCACGGCGGCCTTCACGGCCACGCCGCCGAGTTCCCAGGCGGCGAGCGAGGAGAAGTCGCCGAGCAGGCCGCCGATGGGCGTGCGCGCGGCCGAGACGATGACGATGGCTTCAGGCATGGGGGGCTCCTTGGGGTTCGGCGGTCTCGTCGTGCCTGGGACCGGCGCGGAAACGCTTGGCCGGCTCGTAGGGGAAGACATCATGCACATGGCCGGCCTTGATGCGGTCCTTGTGGCCTTGCCAGAAGGCGGCGTCGAGCAGGTCGGCGTGGTGGGCCATGAAGACCTCGCGCACCTGCGCGTTGCCGAGCAGGAAAGGGCCGAAGGTCTCGGGGAAGACGTCGCGCGGGCCGACGCGGTACCAGACCTCGCCGCTCATCTCTTCCTCCTCGTTGCGCGGCGCGGGCACGCGGCGGAAGTTGCAGTCGGTGATGTACTCGATCTCGTCGTAGTCGTAGAAGACGACCTTGCCGTGGCGGGTGACGCCGAAGTTCTTCCACAGCATGTCGCCGGGGAAGATGTTGGCCGCCACCAGGTCCTTGATGGCATTGCCGTACTCGACCACCGCATGCGCAACCTGCTCGGGCGCGGCCTCCTGCAGGTAGATGTTGAGCGGAATCATGCGGCGCTCGATGTAGACATGGCGGATGACGAGAGCGTCGCCGTCCTCCTCGATCAGGCTCGGGCAATAGTGCTTGAGCTCGGCGACCAGCTCGTCCTCGAAGCGGTGGCGCGGGAAGGCGACGTTGCTGTATTCCAGCGTGTCGGCCATGCGGCCGACGCGGTCGTGCTGCTTGACGAGCAGGTACTTGCCCTTGATCTGCTCGCGCGTGGTTTCCTTCTGCGGCGGGTAGAAGTCCTTGATGACCTTGAACACGTAGGGGAAGGACGGCAGGTCGAAGACCAGCATCACCATGCCCTTGATGCCGGGGGCGATGCGGAACTTGTCCGACGAATGCCGCAGGTGCGAGAGGAAGTCGCGGTAGAAGAGGTTCTTGCCGTGCTTCTGCAGGCCGATGGCGTTGTACAGCTCCGCGCGCGGCTTGCGCGGCATCAGGCCGCGCAGGAAGTGCACATAGGCCGAAGGGATCTCCATGTCGACCATGAAGTAGGCGCGCGCGTAGCTGAAGATCATCAGCAGCTCGTCCTCGCCGAAGAGCGCGGCGTCGATCACCAGCCCGCCGGCGCCATGCAGGATGGGCAGCGCCACCGGCGTCTCGGTGAAGCCGTTGATGATCCTGCCGACCAGGTAGGCGCCCTTGTTGCGGTAGAACAGGCTGGACAGCACCTGGATCTGGAAGTTCGCGCGCGGGCGGAAGCCGCCGAGCTCGGACGCCATGGCCTGCACCACGTGCTCGACGTCGCGCTCGAGGTTCTCGAACTCGCGCGCGAGCTGGAAGTTGGTGACGATGCGTGTCCAGATCTGGCGCAGGTTGTCCTTGCTCGGGTAGTAGGCGCGGTAGGTGGGCAGCGCGCCGGGGGCGTCGTCCTCGATGTACTCGGTGCTGACGGCGGGGCGCACGAAGATGAAGTCGTTGCGGAAGTAGCTGCGGTGCAGCAGCTTGGCCGTCACCGAATTGAAGAAGGTCTCGGCCAGCTCGGGCTGGTGATGGTCGGTGAGCAGGCCGATGTAGTGCAGCTTGGCCTGCTGCCAGGTGTCCATCGACAGCGCCTCGATGGCGAAGTCGGCGCGCAGGCGGTCCACCGCCTCGTTGACGCGCTGGTCGTAGAACTCGATGCGCTGCGCCTGCGCGAGCTGCTGGCCATGCCAGTCGGCCTGCTCGAAGCGCTGCTTGGCCTGCGCGCTGGTGGCGCGGAAGAGGCGGTAGTGGCGGTTGAAGCCATCGATGAGCGCCTGCGCGATGTCGAAGGCGCTCTTGTCGGTGAGGTGGTGGGGAAACATCGCAGGCGCGGGCTCAGAGGCTGGCGGGGCCGAAGCCGGTGTCGGCGGCGTCGGTGGCGGCGTCGTGGGCCGCGGCCGGCGGGCGCGGGTAGCGCTTGAGCGCGGCGGCGAAGACCCCGACCACCTTGTCCGGGTGGTCCATCGTCACCTGCAGGTTCTTCAGCAGGCCGTCCTTCAGGCCGTAGACCCAGCCGTGCACGGCCACGGGCTGGCCGCGCGCCCAGGCGTCCTGCAGCACGGTCGAGAGGGCAACGTTGCCGACCTGCTCGATGACGTTGACCTCGCACAGGATGTCTTCCTGCTCGGCGGCCGGCAGGTGGTCGATGCGCTTCCTGTGGCGCAGCCGCACGTCCTGCACGTGGCGCAGCCAGTTGTCGGCCAGGCCGATGCGGATGCCGTTGAGCGCCGCGCGCACCCCGGCGCAGCCGTAGTGGCCGACGACCATGATGTGCTTGACCTTCAGGTGCTCGACCGCGAACTGGATCGTCGACAGGGCGTTGAGGTCGGAATGCACGACCACGTTGGCGACGTTGCGGTGGACGAAGACCTCGCCCGGGTCCAGGCCGGTGATCTCGTTGGCCGGCACGCGGCTGTCGGCGCAGCCTATCCACATGTAGCGCGGGCTCTGCTGCTGCGCCAGCCGGGTGAAGAAGCCGGGCTCTCGCGCCTCGGTGGCGGCCGCCCAGCGGCGGTTGTTGTCGAGCAGGGCCTGCAAGTCGGGGTTCACATCGTCTCCGCGAACAGTTCGCGGCCGATGAGCATGCGGCGGATCTCGCTGGTGCCGGCGCCGATCTCGTAGAGCTTGGCGTCGCGCCACAGCCGGCCCAGCGGGTAGTCGTTGATGTAGCCGTTGCCGCCGAAGATCTGGATCCCTTCGCCGGCCATCCAGGTCGCCTTCTCGGCGCACCACAGGATGACGCTGGCGCAGTCCTTGCGCACCTCGCGCACATGCTCGGCACCCAGCAGGTCGAGGTTCTTGCCCACGGTGTAGCAGAAGGCGCGTGCGGCCTGCAGCACGGTGTACATGTCGGCGACCTTGCCCTGGATGAGCTGGAATTCGCCGATGCTCTGGCCGAACTGCTTGCGCTCGTGGGTGTAGGGCACCACGTTGTCCATCACCGCCTGCATGATGCCGATGGGCCCGGCGGCGAGCACGGCGCGCTCGTAGTCCAGGCCGCTCATCAGCACGCGGGCGCCGCCGTTGAGCTGGCCCAGGATGTTGGCGGCCGGCACCTCGACGTCCTGGAACACCATCTCGCCGGTGTGGCTGCCGCGCATGCCCAGCTTGTCGAGCTTCTGCGCCGTGGAGAAGCCCGTCATGCCCTTCTCGACGATGAAGGCGGTGACGCCGCGGGCGCCCAGCTCGGGTTCGGTCTTGGCATAGACCACCATCACGTCGGCGTCGGGGCCGTTGGTGATCCACATCTTGGTGCCGTTCAGCACGTGGTAGCCGCCCTTGTCCACCGCGCGCAGCTTCATGCTGATGACGTCGCTGCCGGCGCCGGGCTCGCTCATCGCCAGCGCACCGACATGCTCGCCGCTGATCAGCCTGGGCAGGTAGGTGCGCTTCTGCGCCTCGCTGCCGTTGCGCTTCAACTGGTTCACGCACAGGTTGCTGTGGGCGCCGTAGCTCAGGCCGACGCTGGCACTGGCGCGGCTGATCTCCTCCATCGCCACCATGTGCGCCAGGTAGCCCATCGCGGCGCCGCCATAGGCCTCGGGCACGGTGATGCCGAGCACGCCGATCTCGCCCATCTTGCGCCACAGGTCCATCGGGAAGCGGTCGCTGCGGTCGATCTCGGCGGCGCGCGGTGCGATCTCGGCCTGCGCGAAGTCATGCACGGCATCGCGCAGCGCGTCGATGTCTTCGCCGAGCTGGAAGTTCAGGCCGGGCAGGTTCATGGGCGGGTCTCCGGTGGGGCTGGCCGTCGATGCTAGACCATGCCCTGGCGCTGCTGGTTAGACTGGCCGTTCCCCCGACCCCAGCGCCGCTGCCCCATCGTCATGGCCAATGCCCAGGAAAGTGCCCTCCACTACCCGCTGGGCGACACCTTGCCGGCCCCGGGCAGGTCCATCGAGGTGGCGCCCGGCGTGCGGTGGCTGCGCATGGCGCTGCCCTTCGCGCTGGACCACATCAACCTGTGGCTGCTGCGCGATGTGCAGGAAGGGGTGGCAGGCTGGACCATCGTCGACTGCGGCATCGCCGACGACACCACGCGCCAGCTCTGGGAGCAGGTCTTCGAGGGCGAACTGCAGGGCCTGCCGGTGCTGCGCGTGCTCGTCACCCACATGCACCCTGACCACATCGGCCTGGCGCACTGGCTCACCGAACGCTGGTCCGCGCCCGGTCGTGACTGCCGCTTGTGGATCAGCGCTACCGACTGGAACGCCGCCCGCGTGGCCAGCCAGAACACCACCGGCTTCGGCGGCGAGCATGCGGCGCGCTTCTTCGCCCTGCATGGCCTGACCGACCCCGAGGCGCTGGCCAAGGTGCGCGCGCGTTCGAACTACTACGCCAGCATGGTGCCGCAGGTGCCGCGCACCTTCCGCCGGCTGATGGACGGCATGAAGATCGACATCGGCGGCCGCGAATGGCAGTCCATCGCCGGCTACGGCCACGCGCCCGAACACATCGCCCTGCACTGCCCGGCGCTGGACCTGCTGATCTCCGGCGACATGGTGCTGCCGCGCATTTCCACCAACGTCAGCGTCATCGACATCGAGCCCGAGGCCGACCCGCTGCCGCTGTACCTGGACTCGATCGCCGCGCTGCGCCGCCTGCCCGCCAGCACCCTGGTGCTGCCCTCGCACGGCAAGCCCTTCACCGGCCTGCACGAGCGCATCGCCCAGCTGCTGGCCCACCACGACGAGCGCTTTGCCGACGTGCTGCAGGCCTGCACCGGGCAGCCGCGCAGTGCCGCGGACATGCTGCCGGTGCTGTTCAGGCGCACGCTGGACTTGCACCAGACGACCTTCGCGATGGGCGAATCGGTGGCCCACCTGCACGCCCTGGCGGCGCGCGGCCGGCTGCGCGGGGTGCGGGGCACGGACGGCGTCCAGCGCTTCCAGACGGTGGCCTGAGAGGCCCTTCGGCCCCACCAGCCGCTGCGGCGTGGGCCCCAAGTGAAACGGCGGCAGCCAGGGTTCGCCTGGTCTGCCGCCGTTCGACCGAGCCTCCCAGCTCGATTTGCTTCTGACACGCGGGTGATGACAACTTGATTGGACAGTATGCCCGGCGCGCAGGCGGCGCCGCATCCACAGGAAGGTGGATGCCCCGGCCTTCGGACGACCCCCTTTCGGGGGGACTTCACTCGAAGGCCGGCAGCACTTCGTGCCTGAGCGCCCCGCGCGCGGCCTCGAAATCGGGCAGCGCCGTGCGCACGACGTCCCAGAACGCGGGGCTGTGGTTCATCTCGCGCAGGTGCGCGAGTTCATGGGTGACGACGTAGTCGACGACGGGCAGCGCGAAATGCACGAGCCGCCAGTTCAGCCGGATCGAGCCGTCGGCGCTGGCGCTGCCCCAGCGCGTGGTGGCCGAGCTGAGCGACAGCCGCTTCACGCGCACGCCCAGGCGCGCGGCGTAGATCTGGCAGCGCTCCTCGAAGACGCGCCGCGCCTGGCGCTGCAGCCAGCTCTGCACGGTGTCGCGGATCTGCTCCGGCGCGGCCGACGGGGGCAGGCCCAGATGCAGCTGCGGCGGTGCGGCCTGCGCATCGAGAACCGCACCGCTGGTCCGGCCGTCGAGGACCAGCATGACCTGGCCGCCGAGGAAGGGGATGAAGGTGCCGGCGCGCCAGTCCACGCGCGCGGAATCGAGCCGCCGCGCGCGTTCGCGCTGCTCGTGCAGCTTGCGCAGGATCCATGCCGACTTCTCGCGCAGCGCCGATTCGATCTCGCCCACGCCGACCCAACGCGGGGCGCTGACGGCCAGGCCTTCGGCGCCGACGACGAAGCCGATGCTGCGCCGGCGCGAGCGCCGCAGTTCATAGGCGACACGGTGGTCGCCGAGGACGATGTCGCGCTGCGAGCGCGGGTGGCGGAAATCCGTGACCGGCGGCGCAGCGGGCGCCGGGGCCGGCGCTGCGGCGGGCGGCGGCGCTTCGTCGAACAGCGAAAGCTGCAGCAGCGAAAGGACGGCGGCCCGGACCGACATGGGCCGCATTCTAGGAGGCCGCGCCGGCGCGCCGCCCCGCACCTTGCGCGGGCGCGTACGCCCCGGCGTAGGCCTCGGGGTCCAGGCGCCGCATCTCGGTCTCGATCCAGGCTTCGACCTCGCGCATCAGCTCGTCGGGCTGGCGACCGCTGCTGTCGATGGCCGGGCCGATGGAGACGTCGATGACGCCCGGCCGCAGCAGGAAGCTCTTGCGCGGCCAGCACTTCGCCGAACTGGCGGCGATGGGCACGATGGGCACGCCGCTGGCAATTGCCAGCCGCGCCGCGCCGCTCTTGTAGACGCCCTGGCTGCCGCGCGCCGTGCGCGTGCCCTCGGGGAACATGATCACCCAGATGCCTTCGGCGGCCAGCCGCCTGCCCTGCGCCGCCACCTTGTTCCAGGCCTCGGCACGCTTGCTGCGGTCGATGTGGATCATGTCCAGCCGCCCCATCGCCCAGCCGAAGAAGGGGATGTAGAGCAGCTCGCGCTTGAACACATAGGCCAGCGGGTGCGGCATCAGGGTCGGGAAGGCGAAGGTCTCCCAGGTGCTCTGGTGCTTGGCCGCCAGCACCACCGCCGAGTGCGACTGCGCCGCCGTCGGCAGGTGGTGCATGCCTTGGACGCGGCCGCGCACGCCGCAGATGATGCGCGCGCCGCCGATGGCCATGCGCAGCCACATCATCGTCGGCCAGTACAGCCGCGGGCCGCGCACGAAGATCGACAGCAGCAGCATCAGCACGCCCCAGGGCACCACGGTGGCGGCCATCCACAGCACGAAGAGGGCCGAGCGCAGCGCCCAGCCGACGACCCGCAGGCGCATCAGGCCAGCGCCCCGACCGAGGAGTCGGTGATGTGATCGCGCTGCAGCAGGAAGTCGGCGAAGGCGCCCAGGTCGGCATGCACGCGCGTGGCCGGCACCTGCGCCAGCAGCTGCTGCTGCGCGTCGGCGTCCAGGCCGGCGGCGCGGCCGCTCTTCACCAGGTGCGGCTCGCAGCCGGCGGCCTGCGCGGCCAGCATGTCGCGCAGCGTGTCGCCCACCATGGGCACCACGGACAGGTCGGTGGCGTAGCGGCGGCCTATCTCCAGCAGCAGGCCCGGCTTGGGCTTGCGGCAGTCGCAGTTTTCCTCGGGCGTGTGGGGGCAGAAGAAGACGGCGTCGACGCGCCCTCCCTGCAGCATCAGCTGCTGGTTCATGTGCTGGTGCACGGCGTTGACGGCCGACATGTCGATCATGCCGCGGCCGATGCCGGCCTGGTTGGTGGCCACCACCACATGCCAGCCGGCGTGGTTCATGCGCGAGACCGCCTCCAGCGCGCCGGGCACCGGCAGCCATTCCTCGGGCGCGGTGACATGGCCCTCGCGGAACTCGTTGAGGATGCCGTCGCGGCCGAGGATGACGAGCTTGGTCGTGTGCATGGCTGTTGTCCTCAGACCGGCGCCGGGCCGCCCCAAGCCGGTCTGCGCCCCCTCGGGGACCAGCGCAGGCGCGCAGCGACAAGCGTGGGGGTGGTCATTTCGCTCAGCTGGCCAGGCGCGAGAGGTCGGCGACGCGGTTCATCGCCGCGTGCAACTGTGCCAGCAAAGCCAGCCGGTTGGCGCGCAGCGCGGCGTCTTCGGCGGTGACCATCACGGCCTCGAAGAAGGCGTCCACCGGCGCCTTCAGCACCGCCAGCGCCTGCAGCGAGGCGCTGAAGTCGCCGCGCTCGAAGGCCGCCAGCGACACCGGGTCGGCGGCCGCCAGCGCCTGCGCCAGAGCCGCTTCGGCCGGCTCGACCAGCAGCGCCGCATCCACCGCGGCCGGCGCTGCGGCCTCGCTCTTCTTCAGGATGTTGCCCACGCGCTTGTTGGCCGCCGCCAGCGAAACC
>CAIWPS010000628.1 GCA_903914615.1 uncultured beta proteobacterium
CGCCCCAGTCTCGTGTCCACGTCAACTCTGTCATGGACGCGATGGAACACTCGATACGTAAGAAGGTACGGCAGCATCCCGCTGCGCTGAGGCAGCAGGTGCTGAGGGAATGCGCGCAGCCCGGCGCATCGGTAGCGCGCGTGGCGCAGTCGCACGGCCTGAACGCGAACATGGTTCATGCCTGGCGCCGACTGGAGCGCTTGGCATCGGCAGAGCGGGATGTGAGCCCACCGGTGGCTGCCGCGCAGTTCATCGCACTGCCGCTGCCACCGGCCAGCGCGCCCGGCACACTGCCAGACATCCGCATCGAATTGCGTCGTGGTGCGACCACGGTCAACGTTTGCTGGCCCGCCCAGGCTGCAGGCGAGTGCGCGACCTGGCTGCGGGAGTGGCTGCGTTGATCCGCATCGACGCCCTGTGGTTGTGCACCCAGCCGCAGGACATGCGCGCCGGCGCTGACCGCTTGCTCAACATCGTCGTCAACACCGCCGGCGCCGCGCACGCCCACCACGGCTACCTGTTCGCCAACCTGCGCGCCACGCGCATCAAGCTGCTGGTGCACGACGGCTTTGGAGTGTGGTGCGCCGCGCGGCGGCTACACGTCGGTCGCTTCGTCTGGCCGGAGCACGCGCCGGGGGATTCCTCCAAGGCCACGCTGGCGCTGAGCGCCGCGCAATTCGAAGCCCTGACAGTCGGCCTGCCGTGGCAGCGCCTGGGCGAACTCAGCGCCATCACACGAACCTGAGCAGCCCGCGCTGCCCCTTGCAGCCGTTGACATCGCATTCGCCAATGTTCGGCTTGTTCTTCGTCGTGCACCATGCGGGGCATGTTCGGCGAAGTGGCCTCCTCTCGCATCGACCTGACGCAACTGCCACCCGAGGCTGTTGCGCTGATTGAGCGCCTGCAGCAGCAGGTGCAGTCCCAGGCCCGCGAGATCGCCTGGCGTGACGCCAAGCTGGAGAAGGTCAACTTCGAGCTCGCGCGCCTGAAGCGCTGGAAGTTCGGCGCCAAGACCGAGGCCATGACGGCCCAGCAGCGCGCCCTGTTCCAGGACACGCTGACTGAGGATGAAGCCAGCCTGCAGGCCCAACTGGCCGAGTTGCAAGCGGGCCTGCCCGAAGTACCCAAGACACCGCAGGCACCGCGCGCCAAGCCGCGCCGCCAGGCACTGCCCGAGCACCTCGAACGCGTCGAGCACCGCCACGAGCCCGCAGACACGACCTGCCCGACGCCGGAGTGTGGCCAGCCGATGCAGCGCATCGGTGAGGACATCAGCGAGAAGCTCGACATCATCCCGGCCAAGTTCTTCGTGCACCGCCACATCTACGGCAAGTGGGCCTGCCGCTGCTGCCAGACCCTGCGCCAGGAACCGGCCGAGCCGGACGTGGTGGACGGCGGCATCCCCGCCAGCGGGCTGGTGGCGCACACGCTGATCAGCCGCTTCGTGGATCACCTGCCGTACTACCGGCAAGAGCCCATCAACGCGCGCTCTGGCGTGCACACGCCGCGCTCGACGCTGGCCAGCTGGGGTGGGGCCGGTGGCGCCAAGCTCGAACCCCTGGGCGAAGCGCAGCGGCGCTTCATCCTGGGCGGCCGGGTACTGCATGCCGACGAGACGCCGGTGCCGATGCTGGACCCCGGATCCGGCAAGACGAAGAAGGCCTATATCTGGGCCTGGGCGCGCAGCCATCACGACCCGCATCCGGGCGTGATCTACGAGTTCTGCCTGGGGCGAGGGGCGCAGTACCCGGTGGCCTTCCTTGGCGGCAAGGGACCCCCGTACCCCGAAACTGCCTGGCACGGCACCTTGATCACCGACCAGTACGCGGGCTTCAACGCCGTGCTGGACACGAAGCTGTACCCGCAGCGCAAGGCAGCGGCGTGTGCCGCGCATGCCCGGCGCTACTTCGAGGAGCTCAGTCGGGGAGGCAGCAGCGCCAGCGCGGTGGCCAGCGAGGCAATGCGGCGCTGGGCGCGGGTCTACCATGCTGAAGCCGCCTTCGCAGAGATGGACGCCGAGCAAAGGCGCCAGGCCCGCCAGGCGATGAGCAAGCCGCTGTGGGACGAGTTCGAGGTGTGGCTGAGGTTGCAGCGCACACAGGTGCTGGATGGCAGCAAGATCGCCGAGGCGATCGACTACAGCCTTAACGCCTGGAAGGCGCTCACGCTGCACCTGGAAGACGGCGCGGTGCCGATCGACAACAACCTGATCGAGCGGCAGGTCAAGCCGTGGAAGCTGGGTGCGAAGAACTGGCTGTTCGTTGGCAGCGAGTTGGCAGGCCAGCGCGCGGCCGTGGTGATGAGCTTGGTGCAGTCCGCCAAGCTCAATGGCCTGGACCCGTGGGCCTACCTGCGCGACGTGCTGGCGCGCATCCACTCGCACCCGAGCCACCGGATCGATGAGCTGCTGCCGCATCGCTGGCGGCCTACTGAAGCTTCGTAGCCGGGCGGATCACGCCCGTCGCATCGGGGTCAAGGTGGTACGGCTAGACGCTCACCGCAGCCCGGTCGAGCACGCCCACCGTCCACACGCCGCTGAGGGCTGCCCCGGCCGGTGGGCCAGGTTCGTCATCGGCGCCAGGCTCACGCTCGAACATCACGCAGCCGCGCTCCGGGTTCGCGCGCACGCGGCTGGCCCCGGGTCGGGCGCATAGGACAGCAGTGCCCTGGCAAGTCGGGCCGGCATAGGCAGTGCTGTGCCAGCAGGCGTGCGGAGTCTTCGGCTTGCCGTGCGAAGACGACATGCCGGCAGTTTGCGCCGGCGGGTGGCTCAGGCGGTGAGCTTCCCATGCGCGCGGATCCAGCCGCGCGCCGCAGCATCTGTAGTGAAGACCCTATAGGCCTGCTTGATGAG
>CAIWPS010000629.1 GCA_903914615.1 uncultured beta proteobacterium
CTTGAGCTTCTTCTGCCGCCCGTACCAGAAGTTCACGAGCCCGCGCGAGAACATCACGGCCGAGAACATCGAGGTCAGGATGCCCAGGCAGTGGACCACCGCGAAGCCCTTCACCGGCCCGGTGCCGAAGGTCAGCAGCGCGACGCCGGCGATCAGGGTCGTGACGTTGGAATCCAGGATCGTCCCCCAGGCCCGTTCATAGCCGGTATGGATGGCCATCTGCGGGCTGGCGCCACCGCGCAGCTCTTCGCGCACGCGTTCGTTGATGAGCACGTTGGCGTCGATGGCCATGCCCAGGGTGAGCGCGATGGCGGCGATGCCGGGCAGCGTCAGCGTGGCCTGCAGCATCGACAGCACGGCCACCAGGCACAGCAGGTTGAAGGCCAGCGCCACCGCCGAGAACATGCCGAAGAGCATGTAGTACAGGCACATGAAGAGGGTGATGACGGCGAAGCCGCCCATCACGCTGTACAGGCCCTTGCTGATGTTCTCGGCGCCCAGGCTCGGGCCGATGGTGCGTTCCTCGATGATCTCCATCGGCGCGGCCAGCGCGCCGGCGCGCGTGAGCAGCGCCAGGTCGGCGGTTTCCTGGGGCGTGAAGCTGCCGGTGATCTGGAAGTCGGTGCCGAACTCGCCCTGGATGGTGGCCACCGACAGCGCCTCGCCCTTGCCTTTCTCGTACAGCACGATGGCCATGGGCTTGCCCAGGTTCTCGCGCGTCACCGTGCGCATGTTGCGGCCGGCGACATCGTCCAGCCGCACGCTGACGGCCGGGCGCTGGTCCTTGTCGATGGTGGCGGCGGCCTGCTTGAGCTGCTCGCCGCTGGCGATGACGTCGCGCTTCAGGCCCACCATGCGCGGCGGCGCGCCCTCGACCGACTGCCGCACCGGCACCTGCTCGGCGGCGGTGGCGGTGTCGGGGTCGACGAGGCGGAACTGCAGCGTCGCGGTGCGGCCGATGATGTCCTTGGCACGCGCCGTGTCCTGCACGCCGGGCAGCTGCACGACGATGCGGTCGGCGCCCTGCTGCTGGATCACCGGCTCGGAGACCGCCAGCTCATTCACCCGCTTGTGCAGGGTCTCGATGTTCTGCTTGATGGCCTGGGTCTGGATGTCGGCGATGGCCTTGGGTGCCAGGCGGCCGATGACGCGCACGGCGCCGCCGTCGGCGGGCTCGTCGCTCCATTGCATCGAGGCCAGGCGCTCGTACAGCAGTTCGCGCGCCTTGGCCGCCTCGGCCGCGTCGGGCACGGTGACGGTGATGCCGTTGGGGTCGCGGCCTATGCCCGAGAAGCGGATGCGCTTCTCGCGCAGCGCCACCCGGGCGTCGCTGGCGTAGGTGTCGATGTTGAGCTTGAGCGCGGCGCGCATATCCACCTGCATCAGGAAGTGCACGCCGCCGCGCAGGTCCAGGCCCAGGTACATGGGCAGCGCGTGCAGGCTGGCCATCCAGGCCGGCGTGCGCGAGACCAGGTTCAGCGCCACGATGTAGCGCGGGTCGGCGGGGTCGGGGTTCAGCGCCTTGGCCAGCGCGTCCTTGGCCTTGATCTGGGTGTCGGTGTCGGGGAAGCGCGCGCGCACCGAGTTGCCGTCGAACTGCACGAAGTCGGCCTTCAGCTGCGCCCCCTGCAGCGCCTGCTGCACGCGGTCGATCATGCCGCCGTCGACCTTCACGGTGGCCCTGGCGCTGGACACCTGCACGGCCGGCGCCTCGCCGTAGAAGTTGGGCAGCGTGTAGAGCAGGCCTACGAGCAGCGCGATGCCGAGCAGGGCGTACTTCCACAGGGGGTAGCGGTTCATGGAGACTTCCTCGGGGCGGCGCAGGCGGGACCGCGGCTGACCACGTGCGGCAGGCGCCGGGGCGGGGTCGGGGGCGGCGGGACGGGGCTGCGGGCCGCGTTACTTGAAGGTGCCCTTGGGCAGGACCTGGACCACGGCGGCGCGCTGCACCTGCAGCTCGACGCCATTGGCGACCTCGACATGGACGAAGGTCTCGCCGAGCTTGGCGACACGGCCGATGACGCCACCGCCGACGACGACCTCGTCGCCCTTGGCCAGCGCCTCGATCATGGCCTTGTGTTCCTTCTGCTTCTTCATCTGCGGCCGGATCATGATGAAGTACAGCACCACGAACATCAGCGCCAGGGGCGCCAGGCTGAGCAGCGACGATTCGGCGCCGCCCGATGCGGCGGCGGGGGCGGTCTGGGCGTAGGCTTCGGAGATAAACACTTTGGTCAGTCCTTGGAGCGGGCAAGCCAGCGTCAGGCTGGCGCTTGGCAATGTGCGGGCGAACCGCGCATTTTAGGGGCTGGACGCTGCAGCCTGCGCGCCCTGTCGCGCGGGCAGCGAAAGTGCGATCGCCGGCAGCAGCAGCACCAGGAAGGCCACGCGCGGCATGTCCAGCAGGCTGTCGACGAGGCCGACGGTGAGCATGCCCACCATCGCCGCTGCCAGGGCCGGGGCCAGCGGGTGGGCACGCGCCGCACCGGCACTCACCCGCCACAACGCGGCGGCCAGCAGCAAGGCGTAGGCGACCAGGCCCAGCAGGCCCTGCTCGAAGATCAGGTGCACGGCCAGGTTCTTGGCATGCCAGGGCAGGTGGTAGCGGTCGCTGGTGAAGAACCAGTGCGCCATGCCGGCGCCGAAATCGCCGTTGGTCAGCATCTCGCGGCCGGCGGCGTCGATGAGATGCAGGTTCACCATCTCGACGCGGTCGAGGTTGGCGCCCAGGCTGATCGACAAGGCGATCAGGCGCGGCGCATACCAGGGCCCGCGGTCCAGCACGCCGCCGCGCAGCGGAATCTCCACGGTGCGCCAGGTGCCGAAGGGCGCGGCAAAGCCGGCTTCGCCCCCGATGCAAGCGGCGTTGTAGAGCAGGTGCTTCTCGCAGATGTCGGCCTGCAGGTGCACGGGCTCGTCGATGCGGATGTCCAGCCGCAGCCGTGCCGGCCCCGGCGCCGGCACGGCCACCCGCTGCGACAGCCGGAAAGCCTCGCCATAGCCCAGGGTGTGGCGGCCGCTGGTCAGCACCACGCTCGGGCCGCTGCGGCCCGTACCCTGCGCCAGCCAGCGGTAGTCGCCGGTCTGGTCTTCGGGCCGGCCCGACAACGCCTGTTCGGTCCAGTAGCGCCCCAGGCCCTTGCCGACGAGGCGGTCGGTGGGGCCGAGCAGACCCAGCGCGCTGCGCCAGTGCGCCTCGCGGCCCTCGCTGTCCTGGGCCGACTGGGCCAGGCGCTCGCCCATGTAGGCGCCACCGCCGAAGACGGCAACGACGGCCGCCACGGCCGCCAGCGCAGCGGCCAGCTGGCCCTGCCAGCGCAGACCCGCGGGCCAGGGCGGCGCGGTGCGCCAGGTGGCGGCCACAGCCACGGCCGCCAGAGCGGCCGCGATGCCGGCGCTGGACGGCAGCGCCTTCGGACCGCCCCAGTGCAGCCCCACCGCCACCAGGCCGGCCAGCGTGGCGACGAAGGCGGCCAGGGCGACGAGGCCGGCGGCGTCGACCCGGCCCTGCTGCGCCTGCTGGCCTTGCCACACCAGCGCCACGGCGGCCGCCACCCAGGCCAGCGTGTAGGCCACGTACGCGCCCTTGCCCCACGCGGCCGCCAGTGCCGCGACCCCCAGCGCGGCGATGCCGCCGAGCAGCCAGCCGACAAGCCGCTGGCGGGGAAGCAGCGTGGCCGCGGCCGCCGGCAACTGCAGCAGGACCACGACGCAGCCCAGCATCGCCAGCACGCCGCGGTAGCCGCTGCTGGGGAAACTCCATGC
>CAIWPS010000630.1 GCA_903914615.1 uncultured beta proteobacterium
GCGCCGCCGGCGCCTGGGGCCGCTCCGCCGCCGTGGCGACGCCCTGAGTGCAGGCTGCCGCCAGCGCCACGGCAAGCTTGGCGATGGCGGCGGGGCCGGCAGGCTTCGCAGCCTCCTCACGAGGCTTCATGCGGGCCGCCCACGGGTGACGGCAGCTCACATCGGCGCCGCAGACCTGCGCCATGGTCGACGCCGGCCGCACCTACTTCGCATGCATCGCCTTGATGTCGGCGACACGGCCCGTGGCGTGGCAGATCAGGCAGGTCTCGTTGCTGGCCAGGCCCGTGCTGCGCGGTGCGTAGACCGAGCCCAGGTTGGCCTTGTAGTGCGAGATCGCGTCCGCCGAGTCGTGGCAGGCCAGGCACACCGTCACCGTGGGCGAGGTGACGAGCGTGGTCGCGGCCGCCTCGGTCGTGACACCGGTGCCGACGTTGAAGCTGTAGCCGGCGCCGTAGTTGACGTCCATCGTGATGTACGGCGAGTACGAGTAGGTCGTGCCGGTGCTCGCCAGGATGCCGGTGGCCACGGTCCTGAACAGGCGGTTGTCCAGCGCCGCCGCGGAAGCGCTGGCGCTGAAGTCGTAGGTGCCCGGCAGGTGGCAGGTCTCGCACTGACTCAGGATGCCCGGGTAGGTCACGTCGGAATAGTCCTGCCCTGGCGCCGCGGCGTGCCAGTTGTACTTCACCGTCCGCTTCGACGCGGCGTGGATGGCGTGGACGAAGCTCGTCGAATCCGCCGACCAGCCGCTGCTGGTCTGGTTCGGGCGGTGGCACCAGGCGCAGGTCGTGCCGTCGTTGCGCTGGCCGGCGTGGAAGGCGTCCTCGGTGAAGGTGCCCAGTTCCTGGTGGCAGGCGTTGCAGCGCGCGTCCTCGACGATGGCGCGCCGGCCGGTATAGCCGCTGGCGACCTTCTGCACGTTGGGCGCGATCACGATCAGGCCGCCGATCTTGTTGGTCTGCCCCGCCGCCGTGGCGTTGGACACCGGGTAGTCGGGCAGGTTGGTCTGCGTCAGCGGCAGCGTGCTGGTCACGCTGTAGGTGTAGCCCATGCCGCCGGTGAGCATGACGGCGTTGTCGGGAACCGTCACGCCGGTGAGCGTGACGGTGTAGTAGCCGTTGGCGTCGGGGCCCGTCAGCGTGCCGGCGCCGGTGCCGGCGGCGGTGCCGTTCCAGATCGACTTCAGCCAGCCCGACGCGGACACGTTGAAGTCCGCCGGCGCGGCAATGCCGTCCTGCGGCACCGCGTAGACGAAGTAGGCGCTGGGCGAGCCCATGAAGTTGTCGAAGATCTCCTTCGACCCGGTGGCCGGGTTGACGGCCGCGGTGGCAAAGGTGTTGAGGTCCTTGCGCACGCCGTTCTGCAGGATGCGGAAGACCATCACCGGCCGCTTGGCGGCATTGCGCGAGACGCTCAGCACGTCGTAGCTGATCTTGACTGCACCGGGCGGCAGGCGCGCCGAATTGGAGGCGATCCAGGCCGCGTTGGTGTTGGCATTGGTGCCGCCCAGCAGCAGCGCGTTGCCGGGGTTCGGCGGCGTCACCGGCAGGTGGTTGAGGTCGATGTCGGCAGGCTTGTGGCACAGCGCGCAGAGGGCGTCGCTGGCCTGCGCGCCGCCGACGTGGCCGAAGGCGCTGGTGGTCAGGCCCTTGGCGGCGTCGGCCATGGTCACGCCAGTGCCGGTGCTGAAGTTGATGCCATCGTGGCAGGACCCACAGGCCAGGGCGCTGGGCACGTTCTTCCAGTTGTCGCCCTGCAGCGTCGGCGCCGTGGACGTGGCCGAACCGTCGTGGCACTTGGTGCAGTTGCGGATGTCCTGCGGGTACAGCGTCTCGTTGAAGACCAGGCCGCCGTAGTTGTAGTTCTGGTTCGCCAGCAGGCCGCCCAGGTGGGCCTTGTGGATGTAGTTGGGCAGGTTGCCGATGGTGCGGCCGTCGACCACGCGCGTGCCGGCGCTGCTGAACGTGCGCACGGCGCCGTTCGTCGTCGCCGCGGCTTCGACGTAGCCGTAGCGGCGCTGGTCGGTGTGGCACACGGTGCAGAACTGCACGCTGTTGCGGTTGCCGCCGTGGAAGGCGGCCGAGTCGGCGCTGGCGCTCAGGCCGGGCACGCCGCCGAGCTTGCGGTGGCATTCCTCGCACTTGGCGTTGGCAACGATGTCGCGCTGCGCGTCGGTGGCGGCCACGGCCTTGCCGGTGGCGGGGATGAAGTCGTAGATCACGTTCAGCGGCTTGACCATGGCCACGGCAGCGACCGCCGAAGTCGCGCCGGTCGGCGTGTTGGTGCCGGTGCCCGGCGCACTGCCGGAAATCAGGATCGTGAGCCGGTGCGTCAGGGTGGCGTCGTAGCTCAGGTCGCCAAGGTCGGCGACCTTGTTGTTCGGGCTGGCGGCGGCGGCCGACGCGGCCATCGCCGCCACCGCCGCCTTGATGCCCGTGACGTCGCGGTAGAAGGTGTACTTGTAGCTGCCGTCACCGTTGTCCACCAGCGTGCCGGTGTTGTCGGTGCTGGGGCGCGTCGGCGCGGCGGCCGTCGTCGTGCTGGGGACGGTGGTCACGACGTAGCTGACCCACTTGCTGGGGGCACCGCTGCTGCCGGGCACCAGCTTGGCCAGTGAGAAGGCCAGGTTGGGCAGGCTGGCCACGGTGGCCGTGCTGGTCTTGGTCGTGTTGCCGAGCCCGACCACGGGGCGCCCGAAACCGTCCTTGACGGTGAAGCTCACGACCGGCGCGCCGGCAATCGTCACGCCGGTGACCGTGACCGTGGGCTCCAGCGCGGCCCAGGCGGCGGCATTGGTGGCGATGGCGCTGGCGTTGGTCAGCGTGTTGCTGCCGACGGCCGTCACCGTGCCCCCATTGCTGCCCGCGGGTCCTGCAGGTCCCGCAGGCCCGGCCGGACCTGCGGGACCGGCGGCTCCGTTGCTGCCGTCGCTGCCCCCGCAGCCCCCGAGGGCCGCGGCGAGTGCCGCCGCGACCACGAAACCGAAACAACGCCCGAAATAGCTGGTGCCCATGCGTGTTCCCCCGCTGCCGTGCCGTCGACCAACGTGGCCGTCGCCGGCCCGAAGGAACGCCGCACTGCGGCGCCCGTTCGGCCGGTTCCAGGCCAACGGGCGGGACTTTACGAAGCTTCACCTGGCAGAAATTGAGGCACATCAATTTCTGTGCGGCCGCATGCTGCGGCCCGAGCGCTCAGAACCCTTCTTCGACCAGTTCGGCGGCGCGGATCAGCGCCCGCGCCTTGGCCTCGGTCTCGCGCCACTCCATCTCGGGAACCGAATCGGCGACGACGCCGGCCGCCGCCTGCACGTAAAGCACCTGGTCCTTGACGATGCCGGTGCGGATGGCGATGGCCACGTCCATGTCGCCGGCGTAGCTGAGGTAGCCGCAGGCGCCGCCGTAGATGCCGCGCTTGACGGGCTCGAGCTCGTCGATGATCTCCATGGCGCGGATCTTCGGCGCCCCGGTCAGCGTGCCGGCGGGGAAGGTGGCGCGCAGCACGTCGAGGTTGCTCATGCCGTCCTTGAGCAGCCCCTCGACGTTGCTGACGATGTGCATCACGTGCGAGTAGCGCTCGACGACGAAGGACTCGGTGACCTTGACGCTGCCCGTCTTCGCGATGCGGCCGATGTCGTTGCGTGCCAGGTCGATCAGCATCAGGTGCTCGGCGCGTTCCTTGGGGTCGGCCGAGAGCTCGGCTTCCAGCGCCCGGTCCTGCTCGGGCGTGGCGCCGCGCGGGCGCGTGCCGGCCAGCGGGCGGATGGTCACCTTGTCGCCTGCGGGCGTGTGTTCCTGGCGCACCAGGATCTCGGGGCTGGCACCGACGATCTGGAAGTCGCCCATGTCGTAGAAGTACATGTAGGGGCTGGGGTTCAGGCTGCGCAGCGCCCGGTAAAGACTGAGCGGGCTTTCGGTGTAGCGCTTCTTCAGGCGCTGGCCGATCTGCACCTGCATCATGTCGCCGGCGGCGATGTAGTCCTTGCTGCGCGCCACGGCCTGCAGGTAGTCGGCCTTGGCGAATTCGCGCTCCACGGCGTAGCTGGGGCCGCGCCGCACCGGTGGCGCGGTGACGCTGTAGCGCAGCTTGTCGGCCAGTTCCGACAGGCGCCGCTTGCCGTTGAAGTAGGCCTCGGGCCGCGCCGGGTCGGCATAGACGATGAGGTACAGGCGCCCCGAGAGGTTGTCGATGACGGCCAGCTCCTCGCAGTGCAGCAGTTGGATGTCGGGCGTGTCGATGCCGCCCGCCTTCCACGTCGCGGCCAGCCGCGGCTCGATGTAGCGCACGGCGTCGTAGCCGAAGTAGCCGGCGAGGCCACCGCAGAAGCGCGGCAGCCCGGGCCGCAATGCCACCTTGAAGCGCTGCTGGTAGGCGGCGATGAAGTCCAGCGGGTTGCCTTCGTGCACCTCGACCACCGCGCCGTCGCTGACGACCTCGGTGCGGAAGGCGCGCGCGCGCAGCAGGGTGCGCGCCGGCAGGCCGATGAAGGAATAGCGGCCGAAGCGCTCGCCGCCGACCACCGATTCGAGCAGGAAGCTGCGCGCGGCGCCGCCGGCCAGCTTCAGGTACAGCGACAGCGGCGTCTCGAGGTCGGCGAAGGCCTCGGCGATCAGCGGTATGCGGTTGTAGCCCTGGCTGGCCAGGCTCTGGAATTCAAGTTCTGTGATCACGACTCGCACCTGTCCGGTGGGTGCCTGCAGGCCCGGCAAGCGCGGCGCTGCGGCTGAACATGGGGGTCGGGGCCGGCGGCCCCGGGGCGTGGGCGACCGCGTGCGCGGTCAGACGCTGGGCGGGCGGCGCCAGGGCCAGGCTCCCCGGTCGCAGGGACCGTGCCGGCAGGCGCAGGGCGAGGCAGTCAGGGTGGACAAGAACGACAAGGCGGTCATTTGCGACGAAGTCTAGCAGCCGCACATGCCGAAGCGGCCGCTGCAGGGGCCGCGCCATGGCAGACTTTAGGATTGCTTTCGGCCCAGACCCATGAACAGAACCTCCCTGCGCCGCGGCCTGGCTCTGGCCCTCGCCGCCACCCTGCTGGGCAGCGTCGCTGCCCAGGCCCAGACGGTCGAAGTGGCCGGCGTGAAATTCCCGCCCAGCGTGCAGCTGGCCGGCAGCACGCTGCAGCTCAACGGCGCCGGCGTGCGCTACAAGTTCGTCATCAAGGTCTATGCCGCAGGCCTGTACCTGGGCGCCAGGGCCGGCACCCCCGAAGCCGTGCTGGCCGCACCCGGCCCCAAGCACATGCACGTGGTGATGCTGCGCGAGATCGACGCCAACGACCTCGGCCGCCTCTTCACCCGCGGCATGCAGGACAACGCGCCGAAGGAGGAATTCAGCAAGTCCATCCCCGGCACCCTGCGCATGGCCGACATCTTCTCGGCACGCAAGAAGCTGCTCGCCGGCGACAGCTTCTCGGTCGACTGGGTGCCGGGCGTGGGCACCACCGTGCTCGTCAACGGCAAGCCGCAGGGCGAGCCGGTGAAGGAACCCGAGTTCTTCAACGCCCTGCTGCGCATCTGGCTGGGCAGCAGCCCCGCCGACCGGATGCTGAAGGACGCGCTGCTGGGGCACGCGCCGGTATCGCAGAACGGCTCAGCCGGCCAGTAGCAGCGCGCCGAGCTCGTCGATGCGGTCTATTACCGCGTCGGCGCCGGCCGACTCGACGGCTTCGCCGTGGTTGTAGCCGTAGCTCACCAGCACCACCGGGCAGCCGGCGGCGCGCGCTGCCGCAGCATCGTTGCTGGAATCGCCCACCATCAGCGTCCGTGAGGGCTGGCTGCCCAGCGCCTCGCAGGTCTTCAGCAGCGGCAGCGGGTCGGGCTTCTTGCGCGCGAAGGCGTCGCCGCCGAAGACATGCTCGAAGTAGCCGTCCAGCCCCTTGGCGGCGAGCAGGGGGCGCGCGAAGGCGGTGGGCTTGTTGGTCAGGCAGGCCAGCCTGAGCCCGCGCGCGCGCAGCAGCGCCAGGCCGGCGGCCACGCCGTCGAAGACCACGGAATGCTGGCCGTTGATGGCCAGGTAATGTTGCTGGTAGCGGGCCCAGGCCGCCTCGTACAGCGCCGCGGGCGCGCCGACCTCGGCCAGGGTGCGCGTGAGCAGGTGCTCGCTGCCCTTGCCGACCGTGCGTGCGATGAAGGCGCGGTCCACCGGCGGCCAGCCGAGGTCGGCCAGGGCCAGGCGCAAGGCCACCTCGAAGTCGCCCACGGTGTCGACCATGGTGCCGTCGAGGTCGACGATGGCGGCTTCGAAAAGAGTCTGGGGCAAGGGCATGGCGACAACGGCGGGGTGGGCGTCAGGCCATTGTGCCGCCGGACCTGCGCCGCCGCGGCACGGCGTCGTGGCGGTCCAGCCAGCGCGCGAACTCGGCATACCAGAGCCGGCTGTTGCGCGGCTTCAGCACCCAGTGGTTCTCGTCGGGGAACCAAAGCAGCCGCGCATCGACGCCGCGCGCCTTCAGCGTGTTGTAGTAGGCCAGGCCGTTGCAGTCGGGCACGCGGTAGTCCCGGGCACCGTGGATGACCAGCGTCGGCGTGGCCATGTGCGCGGCGGCGGCATGCGGGCTCTGCGCCAGAACGCGCGGCATGTCTTCCCAGTACCGGGCCGCCAGGTCCAGCGGCCGCTGCGGCCACGAGTCGGCACTGAAGGTGGCGACGCGGTCGAAGACGCCGGCGTGGCAGACGTAGGCACGGTAGCGGCAGGCCGCGACATGGCCGTTCATCCAGCCGACGAGGAAGCCGCCGTAGCTGCCGCCGCTGGCGAACAGCCGCCGCGCGTCGGCCCAGGGCTGGGCCAGGAGCCAGTCGCTGGCGGCCTCGATGTCCTGCAGCTCGAGCTCGCCCTGGCGGCCGACCAGGCTGTGCCTGA
>CAIWPS010000631.1 GCA_903914615.1 uncultured beta proteobacterium
AAGACCATCGTGCTGAAGAACCCGCGCAACTGGACCATCGCCGGCAAGCCGACGAAGCGCCTGGACACCGCCGTGAAAGTCAACGGCGAAACGCGCTACGGCATCGACACTGCGCTGCCCGGCATGCTCTACGCGGCGGTGAAGGACTGCCCGGTGTTCGGCGGCAAGCTCGTGAGCTTCGATGCCGCCAAGGTCAAAGGCCGCCGCGGCATCCAGGGCGTGGTGCGCGTGGACGCCAGTGCCGTGGCCGTGGTGGCCGACAGCTGGTGGCGCGCCAAGGCAGCGCTGGAAGAGCTGCCCATCGTCTGGGACGAGGGCCCGAACGCGAAGGAATCCAGCGCCACCATCGCCGCACGCCTGAAGGCCGGGCTGACGGCCGCCAACGACGTCTTCGCCGACACCCGGATCGGCGACGCCGACCAGGCGCTGGCCGGCGCCGCGAAGCGCGTCGAGGCGGTCTACTCGACGCCATTCGTCTCGCACGCCTGCATGGAGCCGATGAACTGCACCGCGCGCGTCGGCGCCGACAAGGCCGAGGTCTGGGTGTCGAGCCAGAACGCCGAAGCCTCGCTGGCCGCGCTGGCGGCCGAGACCGGCCTGCCGCTGGAGAAGTGCGAGGCCTACAACCCGCCGCTGGGCGGCGGCTTCGGCCGCCGCGGCGGCCCGCAGGACTACGTGCGCCAGGCGGCGGCGGTGGCCAAGCAGTTCCCGGGCACCGCGGTCAAGCTGATCTGGAGCCGCGAGGAAGACCTGGCCCACGACTACTACCGCCCCATCGGCCAGTGCCGGCTGCAGGCCGGGCTGGACGACAAGGGCGAGCTGCAGGGCCTGGCGCTGCGCGTCAGCGGCCAGTCCATCAACGCCTGGATGGCGCCGCACCTGATCACCGACGGCAAGGACCGGCGCCAGCTGCAGGGCTACTACGCCGAGCCCGGCGACGCCCAGTTCGCCTACACGGTGCCGAACCTGCTCATCGAGTACGCGATGCGCAACACCCACGTGCCGGTGGGCCCCTGGCGCGGCGTCAATACCAACCAGAACGGCATCTACCTGGAATGCTTCATCGACGAGGTGGCGCGCACCGCCGGCCGCGACCCGCTGGCCTTCAGGCGCTCGCTGCTGGCCCGGCACCCCAAGCACCTGGCGGTGCTGAACGCCGTGGCCGAGAAGGCCGGCTGGGACCGCCCGGCGCCGGCCGGCGTGCACCGCGGCATCGCCCAGTTCATGGGCTACGGCAGCTATGTCGCGGCGGTGGCCGAGATCACGCTGCAGGGCAGCGACGTGCGCGTGCAGCGCATCGTGCTGGCCACCAACTGCGGCCATGCGCTGAACCCCGCGCAGATCGCGGCGCAGGTCGAAGGCTCGGTGGCCTACGGCATGGACTCGCTGCTGTGCGAGTCCAACGTGGCCGAAGGCCGCATCGTCGAGCGCAACTTCGACACCTACCCGGTGGCGCGCATGCGGCAGATGCCCAAGGTCGAGACCGTCATCGCCCCCAGCTTTGACTTCTGGGGCGGGGTCGGCGAGCCGACGATCTGCGTCGTCGCGCCTTCGATCATGAACGCCATCGCGGCCGCGCGCGGCAAGCCGGTGCGCACGCTGCCGCTCAAGCACGAAGGGCTGCGGCTGGTCTGAGCCCGATGACCGCCACCGTCCCGGCCTGCGCGCTGTGCGACTTCGTCGCCCGCGCCTTTGTTGCCGCGGCCTGCCCGAGGCCGACGCGCAGCCGCGTGCAGGCGCAGCCGAGTGCAGACTGCAAAATGACGCCATGACCCGCTCCACCCACCTCGACATCGCCAAGGCCGCTTCGCGCCAGGACACCCCCGAGCACAAGCGTTTCCGCACCCTCCTCGACAAGATCGAGAAGGCGCGCGCCCGCCTCGCGGCCTGGCAGACGCAGTTGCCGCTTTTCGCGCAGGCCTACTCGGCGCAGGTGGCGCCACAGCGGGCCCGGCTGCAAACGGCGCGGCGCGAGTTCGCATTCGAGCTGGAAGCGCTGTTCGCGCGCGTAAAGTCGCGCGCCGACCGCGAGACGGTTTCGACGCAGATCTGCGACGTCGCAGGCGCCCTGCTCGACGCCGCCGACCCCGGCGCGCCACCCGACGAGCCGCTCAAGGCGCTGTACAACCGCCACGCACCGGTCGATTTCGACACCGAAGCTGAAGAAGAGCTGGCCTCGATGAAGGCCATGCTGGAATCGATCAGCGGGGTCGATCTGGGCAACGAGCCGGTGGAGTCGCAGGAGGACCTACTGCACCGCGCGCAGGCCAAGATGGCAGAGCAGGCACAGGCCCACGCCACCCGGCCGGGGCGTAAGAAGAAGGCCAAGACTGCCTCGGACAAGCGCGCCGAGGAAGACGAGCGCCGCGTCTCGCAGACTGTGCGCGAGGTCTATCGCAAGCTGGCCAGCGAGTTGCACCCCGACCGCGTGGCCGCCGACACGCCAGCCGCCGAACGCGAAGCACGCACGGCGCTCATGCAGCAGGCCAATGTCGCCTACGAGGCCGGCGACCTGCTCACGCTGCTGACACTGCAGCTGAAGACCGAGCAGATCGATCTAGCTCACGCCGCCGGCGTGGCGGCCGAGCAGGTTCGTCACTTCAACCGAGTGCTGGGCGAACAACTGCGCGAACTGGAAATGGAGATCGGCAGCCGCGAGCACACCTTCTGCGCTAGCTACGGCCTGATGCCCGAACGCCGGCCCGACCCCGAGAAGCTGCAACCGCTTCTGAAGCAGGAACTGCGAGAGTTGGAATTCGCGCTGCTGGACCTGGCCCACACCCGGCGCCTGCTGAAGGGCGACGTGGCGCAGCTCAAGCGCGTGCTGAAGCAGTGGCGCGCCGCGCAGCGCGACGATGACTTCGACCTGCCTTTCTGACCCGGCCCTTGTGAATTCCTAATCAGAAAGATGATTCAGCCCTCCCAGGCGCAGGCTCACGCTATGAGCTAGTGGGGGTGGAGGATGGCGTCACCACGTAAGGAGGTGCGCCATGGGGATGAACAGAGTGCAGTACCAGCATGGGCTGCCGTTGCTGGATTTCTTTGAGGAGTACGCAGCAGTGCTCAGCGCTGTGAAGAGCTGGTACGTGGTTGGCGCTGGCCTGGCGGGTTCGTCTGTCCACGTTGCGCAGGCGTCGAGCACAGTG
>CAIWPS010000632.1 GCA_903914615.1 uncultured beta proteobacterium
CCTGGTGGGGCTGGGCTTCGCCAACTCGCCGGCAGCGATGCCGGCCGCCGGGGGCCGCCACGCGATCTTCGGCACCAACCCCGTCGCGGCGATCTTCCCGCGTGGCGGTGGCGACCCACTGATGATCGACCTCAGCCTGAGTGAGGTCGCGCGCGGCAAACTCATGGTCGCGGCCAAGGAAGGTCGCCCCATTCCTGAAGGTTGGGCGCTGGACGCTGCTGGCCGGCCCACCACCGACCCGCGCGCGGGCCTGGCCGGGTCGATGCTGCCCGTCGGCGCCGCCACCTCGCCCAAGGGCGCGATGCTGGCGCTGGTGGTCGAACTGCTGGTCACGGCGCTGATCGGCGCGCACTTCGGCTACGAGGCCTCGAGCTTCTTCGTCGACGAGGGCAACCGCCCCGGCATCGGGCAGGCCTTCATCGTCATCGACCCCGGCGCGCTGGCAGGCCAGGCTTCCTACCTCGAGCGCGTCGAGGCGCTGGTGGCCGAGATGCAGGTCGACGAAGGTGTGCGGATGCCCGGCGAGCGCCGCGACAAGCTGCTGCGCCGCGCCCGCAATGAGGGCCTGGAGGTCGCCGACGCGCTGCTGGCCGGTTGGCGCCAGCCTTGAGGCGGTTGCCAGCGCCTTGGGGCGATCAGTAGGTCAGCTCGATCACGCTCAGAGCGTTGTCGCTGGCGGGCCAGTTGCGGCCGACGATGCGCTCGGCGATGGCGCCCGAGCCGTATTCGCCGACCACCGTGCGGCCGGCATCGGCCAGCGGCAGCCGCGTCACGGCCACGCTGGCCACGCCTGCGGGAATGCCGGGCGGCGGGCTGCGGCCGTCGAGCACGATGCGGTCGCGCGGCAACCCGAAGTAGCCGCGCGGGCGGGCCATCAGGACCACGGCGACGGCGTCCTTGTCGGCGGCGGTGAAGCGTTCCGGCCGCAGGTTGACGATGGCCGACGAGCGCGCGAAAGGCGAGCGGTAGATGTGCGTGGTGGCATAGCCGGGCGCAGCGACCACGAACTCCAGCGGCGTGCGCGCGTCGGTCACCACCGGGCCCCAGCGGCCGTCGGCTCCGACGCTGCGGTCCGCCAGGGCGGCGCCGACGCGGGCGCCGCTGGCAGGGTCGGTGGCGTAGACGGCCACATGCGCGCCCGCCAGCGGCAGGTTCGTCGGCCCGGCGCCGGTGTGGCCGGTGACGCTGCCATCCAGCGTCACCACCGCTTCCGGCAAGGGCTCGGTGCGCGCCGGCTCGCGGCCGGTGATGAAGCGGAAGGCGGCCGCGAAGGCCAGGGCGTGGTACGCCGTCTCGCGGTGGTCGCGCTCGGGCAGCACGACGTTCTCGGCGCCCTTGAGCGCCGGCCCGTCGAAATCGACATGGGTGGGCGTGCCCTTGGCGCCTATCCACGCGCCGTCGGGCTGAGCGTACTTGTCGTTGCGGTCGGAGCGGATCGTCATCCACTTCGGGCCCGGCGTGACCTCGTCGCCGTTCGCGCCCTGGGGGGCGTTGAGGCCGCGCAGGAAGGGGCCCGCGCCATTGAATTCGTTGCCCGGCTGGTTCGCCGCATCGGCCCACACGCCGTGGTTGGGCGTGCCGCCGAGGATGGCGTGCGAGACCTTGGCCGCACCGCCGCTGCGGATGTAGTTGCGGATGGCGTTGCCGCCGCGCGAGTTGCCCATCAGCACCACCTGCGACGCGCCCGTGGCGGCCAGGACGCGGTCGACTTCGGCGGCCAGGAACTGGCGCTGTTCTTCGGCCGAGCTGCGGCCGGGCTGGGGCACGGCGTCGTCGTCGCGCGCCTGCGGGTAGGGGAACTCGACGGCATGCAGCCGCTCGCGCGGCCAGCCGTTGCTCTCGAAGCGCCACAGCGTGGTCAGCCACAAGGCCGCGCTGTCGCCGTTGCCGTGAACGAAGACCACCGGCGGCAGCGCCTGCGCCGGCGGCGGCGCAGGCTGGGGCGGCACGGCGCAGGCGGCCAGCAGCAGCGCCGACAGCAGCAGATTCCAGAGGTCGCGGCGCTTGATCATCTTGGTCTCCCGGGGGGCCCGATTCTGGGCCCGCCGCTCGGGCGCGACCCAGCCCTGGGGCATGATCGCCCCCGCCGCCGGCAGGCCTCGCCGCCGCGCCTCCTTCGAGAATGGTTGCCCCGATGAGCCTGCCCCTGAGCCCCGCCGCCGCCACCCAGGCCGTGATCTGGGGCGGGCTGCTCATCGGCGTCGCGCTCGGCGTCGTGGCGCAGGCGACCAGCTTCTGCACCATGGGCGCCCTGGCCGACTGGTTCGGCTATGGCGGTACCGCGCGTCTGATGATGTGGGTGCTGGCGGTCGCGGTGGCCGCGAGCGGTGCCATGCTCGCGATGACGATGGGCTGGGTCGATGCTGCACGCACGGTCGCCTGGAGCGAGCGCTTCCTGTGGCTGTCGTATGCCGTCGGCGGCACGCTGTTCGGCATCGGCATGGTCCTGGCCTCGGGCTGCCCGCAGCGCAATCTGGTGCGGGCCGGCAGCGGCAGCCTGAAGGCCTGGGTGACCTTGATCGTCGCTGCGGTCACGGCCCAGATGACCTTGCGGGGCGTGCTGGCCGAACCTCGTGTGCGCCTGCTGGACGGGGTGGGCGTGGAGCTCGGTCGTCCGCAGGACATCGCTTCCATGCTCTCGCCTTTCCTCGGCGTCACGCCTTCAGGCCTGCGCTGGGCTGTATGGCTGCTGCTGCTGGCCGTTGCGGGCCTGCTGCTGTGGCGCGCGCGCCAGGGCATGGACCGAGGCCACTGGATTGGCGGCGCCGGTGTCGGCCTGCTGGTGGCCGCGGCCTGGGGGCTCACGGGGCACGTCGGCTTTCTGCCGGAACATCCCGACACGCTCGAAGCCGCCTGGATGGGCACCTACTCGCACCGGCCCGAAGGCTTGAGCTTC
>CAIWPS010000633.1 GCA_903914615.1 uncultured beta proteobacterium
CGCTGACGACGGCGCAGGTGCAGGCGCTGACGACCGTGCAGATCGCGACCCTGAACACCGCCGACGTGCAGACCCTGAGCACGGCGCAGGTGCAGGCGCTGCGCACCGCCGCCGTGGCCGCGCTGAACACGGCCGACGTGGCCGCGCTGACCACAGCACAGGTGCAGGCGCTGACGACCAGCCAGGTCCAGGCGCTGAACACGAGCGACGTGGCCACGCTGAGCACGGCCGATGTGCAGGCGCTCACGACTTCGCAGTTGCAGGCGCTGACGACGGTGCAGGTGCAGGCCCTGTCGACCTCCGACGTGTCCGTCCTCACGACGGCGCAGGCCCAGGCGCTGACGACCTCGCAAGTGCAGTCCCTGACGACGGCGCAGGTGCAGGCGATCAGCACCACCGACATTCCGTCGCTGACGACGGCGCAGATCGCGGCCTTGACGACGACGGAGGTCCAGGCGCTGACGTCCTCGCAGATCTCGGCCCTGACGACGGTCCAGGTGACGCACCTGAACCTGGTGACGCCGATCATCCTCGACCTCAAGGGCCAGGGCGCGCTGACCCAGAGCGTGGCCACGGGCGTCACTTTCGACCTGTACAACAACGGCCAGGCCGTGAGCACGGGCTGGGTCGCACCGGGCGACGGGCTGCTCGTGCTGCCCCGCGGCAGCGACGGGCAGATCACGAACGGCTCCGAACTCTTCGGTTCGGCGACGCCGCTGAGCAGCGGCGGGCTGGCTTCGAACGGCTACGTCGCCCTGGGTCAGTACGACCTCAACGGCGACCACGTCATCAACAGCTCGGATTCGATCTTCTCGCAGCTTCGCGTCTGGGTGAACACCGGGCCGGCCGGCACCGCCAACCAGGGCGAACTGCTGTCGCTGTCGCAACTCGGCATCACGAGCCTGAACCTGGACACCTCGAGCCAGGTCAGCCAGGACCAGGGCAACATCGTCGGGCTGAGCTCCACCTACACCACCGCCAGCGGCACCACCGGGACGATGGCCGACGTGTGGTTCATCTCCGGCGCCAACCCGGCTTCGACGCCGAGCGAGGTCGCGGCCCTCACCACCAGCCAGGTGGCGATGCTGTCCACGGCCCAGGTCAGCGCGTTCACGACCGCCGAGGTGCAGGCGCTGAGCACAGGCAGCCTGGCGGCGCTGAGCACGGCCGGTGTCCAGGCGCTGAGCTCCGTCCAGCTCGCCGCGCTGAGCACTTCGCAGGTGCAGGCGCTGTCCAAGGCCGACATCGCCGCGCTCTCGCCGAGCCAGCTCGCGGCCATCGGGGACGAAGGCTCCGCCGAGAGCGCGATGCGAGGGCGTGTGAGCCGCCTGAGCCAGGCCATCGGTTCGTTCAGCCAGGCGCAGCAGGACCCGGGGGCCTCACCCGCCGCCGGGCCGCTGGCGCCCACGGCGGCGGGGGAGGGCGGCGCGTCGGCGAATTCGCTGGCGGTGTCGAGGCTGGTCGGTGCGATGAAGCGCTTCGACAGCAGCGGCAGCCCGCTCGAGCCGGTGCCCGCACGCATCGCGGCGGCACTGGACAGCGGCTCGATGCTGCAGACCGATCCCCTGCGCCAGGGCATGCTGGTGGCCAGCCACTCCAGCCTGCCGAAGCTCGCCTAGCCCGGCCCGGCCCCGGCCCGCCCTGCCACCGCGTGGCAGGGTGGGCTGTGCCCACCGTGCCCGAGGATCCCGTGTGCGCGCGGGCGGCGTCGCCTGCGCCCGGGGCGGTGCCGCGGGCCGGCTATGCTGCCGGCCATGAACACCCCCGAACCGCGACTGACCTCGCTCTCGCACGGCGGCGGCTGCGGCTGCAAGATCGCCCCGGGCGTGCTGTCCGAGATCCTCAAGGGCACGTCGGCGCTGCCGCTGCCGAAGGAGCTGATGGTCGGCATCGAGACCGCCGATGACGCCGCGGTCTACCGCCTCAACGACGAGCAGGCACTGGTGGCCACCACCGACTTCTTCATGCCCATCGTCGACGACCCCTACGACTTCGGGCGCATCGCCGCCACCAACGCCATCAGCGACGTCTATGCGATGGGCGGGCGGCCCATCCTGGCGCTGGCCCTGGTGGGCATGCCGATCAAGGTGCTGTCGACGGCGACCATCGCGCGCATCCTCGAAGGCGGTGCCGCGGTCTGCCGCGCCGCGGGCATCCCGGTGGCCGGCGGCCACACCATCGATTCGGTCGAGGCCATCTACGGCCTCGTCGCGCTGGGCCTCGTGCACCCGCAGCGCGTCAAGCGCAATGCCGACGCGCGGCCCGGCGACCGCCTGGTGCTGGGCAAGCCGCTGGGCGTGGGCGTGATGTCGGCGGGGCTGAAGGCGCAGCAGCTGGATGCGGCCGGCTACGCCCGGATGATCGCCACGACGACACAGCTCAACACCCCGGGCCCCGACCTGGCGGCGCTGCCCGGCGTGCATGCGATGACCGACGTCACCGGCTTCGGCCTCGCCGGCCATGCGCTGGAGATGGCGCGCGGCTCGGGTTGCGAGCTGCGCATGGCCTGGTCGCGCGTGCCCCTGCTGGAAGGCGTGCGCGCGCTGGCGGCGCAGGGGCAGGTCACCGGCGCCTCGGGCCGCAACTGGGCCGGCTACGGCGCCGAGGTGCTGCTGCCTGAGGCCTTCGCCGCCGAGGACCGCGCGCTGCTGACCGACCCCCAGACCAGCGGGGGCCTGCTCGTGGCCTGCGCGCCGGAAGCGCTGGACGAGGTGCTGGCCGTCTTCGCGCGCCACGGCTTCGCGGCCGCGGCGGAGATCGGCGAGGTCGTGGCCGCGCCGGTGCCGCGCCTGCGCGTGGCCTGACTAGTTCAGCGTCGCCAGGAAGTCCAGCACCGGCTGCACGGTGCGCGCCGGCGCTTCCTCGTGCGGGACGTGGCCGAGGTCGTCGAAGACGACGAGCCGGCTGCCTTCGATCTGCCGGTGGAAGCCTTGTGCGTTCTCGGGCGGGATGAGGCGGTCGCGACCGCCCCACAGGATCAACGTCGGCAGCTTCAGGGTGGCGATGCGCTCGGCGTCCTCGCCCAGCTGCAGGTGCTGCAGGCGCAGCGCCAGCGCGCGGCGGTTGCCGTCGCGCAGCGCGAGCTCGGAGTAGCGGTCGACCAGCTCGGGCGTGACCTGCTTCGGGTCGCCGTAGACGTCTTCCAGCCCCTGCGCCACGAGCGAGCGCGGCAGCACCCAGTCCATGACGTGGTTGAGCACCGGCACCCGCGCGACCAGGAAGCCCAGGGGCACCGACTTCGGCGTGAAGGCCAGGCCCGAGGCATCGACCAGCACCAGCCCCGCCACGCGCTGCGGCGCCAGGAAGGCCGTGCGCCAGGCGACTTCGCCGCCCAGCGAATTGCCGCCGATGACGACGCGCTGCACCTTCAGCCGGTCCAGCAGCGCCAGCGTGAAGCGGGCGTAGGCGTCGCCTTCGTAGCTGTCGTGCGCGTAGTCGGCGTGGAAGGTCTCGGCCCAGGGGCCGGTGAGGCCGAAGCCGGGCAGGTCGAAGCTGATGACGCGGCGGCGCGCCTTCAGCGCCTTGACCCAGCCTTCCCAGGTGTGCAGGCTGGACGAGGTGCCGTGGACGAGCAGCAGCGGCAGCGGGTCGTCGCGCGGGCCTTCGTCGCGGAAGTGGACGATCTGACCGCTGACCTCGATGAAGTCCGAGGGCGGCGGTGCCCAGCGCGCCACCAGCGTCTGCACCGGCCGGTCGGGCGCGTAGGACAGCGCGAGCGCCAGCGCGCTCAGCATCAGGAGCACGCCGAAAGCGCGCAGCAGCCAGGCCAGCATCGGCACGCATTCTAGGCAGCCGTGCGGGCGGCCTGGGCGCGGGGCGGCTCCTAGAATGGACCATGCCTTTCGTCCACCTTCGCACCCACACCGAATATTCCGTCGTCGACGGCACCTTGCGCATCGCCGACGCCGCCGCCGCGGCGCGCGCCGACGGCCAGCCGGCGCTGGCCATCAGCGACCTCAACAACCTCTTCGGCGCCGTCAAGTTCTACAGCGCCTGCCGCAGCGCGGGCATCAAGCCGCTGATCGGCGTCGACGTGCTGATGGAGCCGCAGCCGGACGTCTCGGGCAGCGATCGCCAGGCCAGCCGCCTGCTGCTGCTGGTGCAGAACCACCAGGGCTACCTGAACCTGTGCGAGCTGCTGGCGCGCGGCTGGGTGGGCAATGCGCAGCGCCAGCAGGCCTGGATCAAGTGGGACTGGCTGGCCGAGCTGGGCGGCGGGCTCATCGCGCTGTCGGGCGCCGAGCTCGGCGCGCTGGGCGCGGCGCTGCTGGCCGGCGACGGCGAGCGCGCGCAGGCCGTGGCGCAGCGGCTGGACGCGCTGTTCCCGGGCCGCTTCTACATCGAGCTGCAGCGCGCCGGCCTGCCCGGGCAGGAAGCGCATGTGCGCGCCGCGGTGGCACTGGCCGCGCAGCTGCAGCTGCCGGTGGTGGCCACGCACCCGGTGCAGTTCCTGCAGGCCGACGACTTCGAGGCCCACGAGGCGCGCGTGTGCATCGCCGAGGGCGAGACGCTGGCCAACCCGCGCCGGCCCAAGCGCTTCGCGCGCGAGCAGTACTTCAAGACCCAGGCCGAGATGGCCGCGCTGTTTGCCGACGTGCCCAGCGCGCTGGCGCACACGCTGGAGATCGCGCTTCGCTGCAACCTGAGCCTGGTGCTGGGCAAGCCGCAGCTGCCCGACTTCCCGACCCCCGAGGTCGACGGCCAGCGCATGCCCATCGAGGCCTATTTCCGGCTCGCCTCGCGCGACGGCCTGGAGCGCCGGCTGGCCGCGCTCTACCCCGACCCCGCCGTGCGCGAACAGCGCCGCCCGCCCTACGAGGAACGCCTGGTCTTCGAGCTGGACACCATCGTCAAGATGGGCTTCCCGGGCTACTTCCTCATCGTCTCGGACTTCATCGTCTGGGCCAAGCGCAACGGCTGCCCCGTGGGCCCGGGGCGCGGCTCGGGCGCGGGTTCGCTGGTGGCCTATGCGCTGTTCATCACCGACCTCGACCCGCTGCAGTACCAGCTGCTGTTCGAGCGTTTCCTGAACCCCGAGCGGGTGTCGATGCCCGACTTCGACATCGACTTCTGCCAGGCCAACCGCGACCGCGTCATCGAGTACGTCAAGGGCAAGTACGGCCGCGACGCGGTGAGCCAGATCGCCACCTTCGGCACCCTGGCCAGCAAGGCCGCGCTGCGCGACGTCGGCCGCGTGCTGGGCATGGGCTACGGCCAGGTCGACAGCGTGGCCAAGCTGGTGCCCGGGCTGCCGGGCAAGACCTACACGCTGGCGCCCGTGCCGCTGCCGCCCGACAAGCCCGACCCGGGGCTGATCTACGTGCGCAAGGAAGTGCCCGAGCTGGAACAGCGCGAGGCCGCCGAAGAGGAAGTGGCCGCGCTGCTGGCGCTGGCCACGCGCGTCGAGGGCCTGGTGCGCAACATCGGCATGCATGCCGGCGGCGTGCTCATCGCGCCGGGCAAGATCACCGACTTCTGCCCGCTGTACCAGCAGCCCGGCAGCGACAGCGCGGTGAGCCAGTTCGACAAGGACGACGTCGAGGCCATCGGCCTGGTGAAGTTCGACTTCCTGGGCCTGGCCACGCTGACCATCCTCGAGCTCGCCAAGGACTTCATCCGTGCCCGCCGCCCCGGCCGCGAGGCCTTCGACTACGAAGGCCTGCCGCTGGACGACCCGCGCGTCTACAAGCTCTTCACCGAAGGCCGCACCGAGGCCGTGTTCCAGTTCGAAAGCCGCGGCATGCAGGGCATGCTGCGCGAGGCGCGGCCCTCGCGGCTGGAGGACCTGATCGCGCTCAACGCCATGTTCCGGCCCGGGCCGATGGAGAACATCCCCAGCTTCTGCGCGCGCAAGAACGGCAAGGAGCCCATCGTCTACCCGCACCCGCTGCTGGCCAAGGTGCTGGAAGAGACCTACGGCATCTTCGTCTACCAGGAACAGGTGATGCAGGCGGCGCAGCTGCTGGGCGGCTACAGCCTGGGCGGCGCCGACCTGCTGCGCCGCGCCATGGGCAAGAAGAAGGCCGAGGAGATGGCCCAGCACCGCAGCATCTTCCGCGAGGGCGCGGCCAGGCAGGGCATCGGTGCCGAGAAGGCCGACGAGGTCTTCGACCTGATGGAGAAGTTCGCCGGCTACGGCTTCAACAAGAGCCATGCCGCGGCCTACTCGCTGCTGGCTTACCACACGGCCTGGATCAAGGTGCACTGCGCGGCGGAGTTCTATGCCGCCAACATGACGATCGAGGCCGACAACACCGACAAGCTCAAGGTGCTGCTGGCCGACGCCAAGCTCTTCGGCATCGCCTTCGAGGCGCCCGACATCAACCGCGGCGGCTACCGCTTCGAGCCCATCGCCGACAAGACCGTGCGCTACGGCCTGGGCGCGGTGAAGGGCACGGGGCAGGGCGCCATCGAGGCCATCGTGGCGGCGCGCGAGGGCCAGGGCGCGAAGGAAGGGCAGGGCGGCGGGCCTTTCCGCAGCCTGTTCGACTTCTGCGCCCGCGTCGACCGCAAGGCCGTCAACAAGCGCGCCGTCGAGGCCCTGGTCAAGGCCGGCGCCTTCGACCTGCTGCACCCGGACCGCGCTGCGCTGCTGGCCAGCGTGGGTCTGGCCTTCGACTGGGCCGAGACGCAGGAGGCCAATGCGCTGCAGACCGGACTCTTCGACTTCGGCGACAGCCACGGCAGCAGCACGCAGGAGCCGGCGCTGGTGCATGGGGCGCCGTGGGACGTGCACGAACGGCTGCTGCAGGAGAAGTCGGCACTGGGCTTCTTTCTCTCGGGCCACCTCTTCGACGCCTGGCGCGACGAGGTGCGCCGCTTCGCCCGCCGGCCCATCGCCGACCTGGTGGACAGCCGCGAGCCGCAGCTGCTGGCGGGCATCGTCACCGACCCTCGCACCGTCAACGGCCAGCGCGGGCGCGTCGTCATCTTCAAGCTCGACGACGGCAGCGAGGCCATCGAGGCGGTGGCCAACGACGAGATCTTCGCCGAGCGCCGCGACCTCATGCAGGAAGACCAGCTGCTCATCGTGCAGGGCAAGCTGCAGCCCGACCGCTTCAGCGGCGGCCTTCGCCTAAACGTGACGCAGGTCTGGGACCTGGCCGCGGCGCGCGCGCGCTTCGGCCGCTACCTGGCCGTCGAAGTGAACGGCACGACGCCCCCGGTCGTCGACGTGCTGCGGCTGTGGCCGGCGCGCCGGGTCGAGAGCGACGAGGGCACGCTGGTGCAGGGGCTGGCGATACGGCTGCGCCTGCAGCGCAGCGCCGCGACGGCGGAGATCGAGCTCGGCGACGACGCCCGCTTCTGGCCCTGCGACGAGGCCCTGGGGCGCTGGCGCAGCATCGCGCAGGGCGGCGCGGCAACGATTGTGTACGAATGAAAAGGGCGCCGCCGCCTGACATCTGAATGGGCGGGCCATGCGTTGTGGAGCTGTCCCCGTGACAGCCTTGAAGGAGATCCCGCATGAAGAAGTCCCTCGTCGCCTTGGCGCTTGCCACCGCATTCCTCGCCGCCACGTCCGCCCACGCGGCCGATGTCGGCGTCTCGATCAACATCAGCCAGCCCGGCGTCTTCGGCCGCATCGACATCGGCCGCTTCCCGCAGCCCGAGCTGGTGGTGGCGCAGCCGGTGATCATCGGCCGCCCGGTGCCGCAGGCCCAGCCCGTCTACATGTGGGTGCCGCCGGCCCACCGCGCCGACTGGAAGCACCATTGCCGCGAGTACCACGCCTGCGGCGTGCCGGTGTACTTCGTGCGCGACGAGTGGTACGGCCAGCACGTGCGTCCGCACGAGCATGACCGCGACCACGACCGCGGCCACGACCGCCGCGAGGAACGGCGCGACGACCGTCGCGACGACCATCGCGGCGACCGCCGCGACTGAGGAAGACCCGCGGTCCGCGGGCGGTCGCGACAGCCTGCCCCGGCGATAAAGTCGGGGCATGTACGAGACCCCCCTGACCGCGCTCGTGCTCAGCGGCGGGGGCGCGCGCGCCGCCTACCAGGTGGGTGTGCTGCGGGCGCTGGCGCGCATGCGCCACCAGGCGCTGGGGCCGGTGGCGCGGCTGCGCAACCCCTTCGGCGTCATCTGCGGCACCTCGGCCGGTGCCATCAACGCCGCCGCGCTGGCCAGCCAGGCCGACCGCTTCGAGGCCACGGTCGAGCTCATCGCCAAGGTCTGGCAGAACTTCAGCGCCGACCAGGTCTACCGCGCCGATTCTCTGGGCGTCATCCGCAGCGGCGCGCACTGGCTGACGATGCTTTCCGTCGGCTGGATCATCGCGCGCTGGCGGCGTGCGCGGCCGCGCTCGCTGCTGGACAACCGGCCGCTGGCCGAGCTGCTGGAGCGCATGGTGCCGCTGGAGCGGCTGCCGATGATGTTCGAGCAGCGCCAGCTGCACGCCTTCGCCGTCACCGCCTCGAGCTACACCACCGGCGAGCACTACACCTTCTACGACTCGGGGCCGCGCATCGAGCCCTGGGAGCGCTCGCAGCGCGTTGCCCTGCCGGGGCGGCTGACGCAGACCCACCTGCTGGCCTCGTCGGCGATCCCCTTCGTGTTCCCGGCCGCGGCCATCGAGGTCGGCGGCCAGCCGGGCTGGTTCGGTGACGGCTCGATGCGGCAGACGGCGCCGCTGTCGCCGGCCGTGCACCTGGGCGCGCAACGGCTGCTCATCATCGGCGCCGGCCGCATGCAGGAACCGACCGGGCGCCAGGTGGCCACGGTGGCCTACCCCAACCTGGCGCAGATCGCCGGCCATGCCATGGCCAGCATCTTCCTCGACGCGCTGGCGGTGGACATCGAGCGCATGAAGCGCATCAACCGCACGCTGGCGCTGCTGCCCGAGTCGGCGCTGGCTGACACGCCGCTGCGGCCGCTGGAGGCGCTGGTGATCTCGCCTTCGCAGCGCCTGGACGACATTGCGGCGCGCCACCTCGGCGCCCTGCCGGCGCCGGTGCGCGCGCTGCTGCGCGGCGTCGGCGTGGGCGGGCAGGGCGAGCAGGCACGGGGCTCGGCGCTGGCCAGCTACCTGCTGTTCGAGGCGCCCTACACGCAGGAACTGATGGCCCTGGGCGAGGCCGACACCGAAGCGCGGCGCGACGAGGTGCTGCGCTTCTTCGGCTGGGACGGCCTGGCGCCGGGGCGGCGGCGCGCGCAGCCCGCCGACCCCGACATCAGCCTGCCCTGAGGTGGCGGTCTCAGGCGTCGGCCGGGCCGGCCTTGTCGGCCTTCTTCGCCTTCTTGCTGCTTTCGCCGTTCGCGGTCTTCGTGGTCTTCGCGGGCTTGGCAGGTGCGGCGGCGCCCGCGTCGTAGCCTGCGCCGGCCACCGTCAGGCCGCCTTGCGAAAGCTTCCTGGCGTTGCCCGGGCCGATGCCGCCGACGCGTTCGACGAGGTCGGCCCAGTTGCGAAAGCTGCCGCTCTTGCGGGCCTCGACGATCTTGCCCGACAGGCCCGGGCCGATGCCCTTGACGGTCTGCAGGTCGGCCGCGCTGGCCTGGTTGGCGTCGACGGCGGCAAAAGCCTGCAGGGCGAAAACGGCGAGCAGTGTGGCGATGAGGTTGCGGATCATGTTGAGAGCTCCTGTGAGTGGGTTGGGTTTGCATCGACCGGCCCGCCGGATCGGTTTCGTGGCGGGCTGATGAGCATTCTGGGAAGCGCGCCGCGGCGCGTCATTCCCCCTGCGGCAGGGCGCGGCGGGGGCCCCGGCATGGGGGGCCCGCAGGGGTGTCAACGGCGGCCGAGCGTGCGCGCCACGGCCTGTGCCACGTCGGCGCTGGCGGGCCAGCCGGCGGCGCCCTGCAGCACCTGCACCTGCGGGCCCCAGGCCCGCCACAGCGCGGGGTCGCTGGGTCCCAGCACCGAGATCAGCGGCGTGCCCACCGCGGCCGCGATGTGGCCGGGGCCGGTGTCGTTGGAGATCATCAGCGCCGCGCCCTCGAGCAGCGCCGCGTAGGCGCCCAGGCCGACGCCGGGCAGCAGCGTCGCGCCAGGGAAGCGCGTGCGCGCGATCTCCTCCTCACCCGGGCCGGGGCAGACGACGATGCGCCGACCGAAGGCGGGCAGCTCGCGCGCCACGAAGTCGGCGAAGCCCGGCCAGGTCTTGTCCTGCTTGGACCAGGTGCCCCCGGCGAAGGGGCAGATGACGATGCAGTCGGGCGCCAGGCCATGGGTCTCGCGCAGCGCCCGGGCCTGTGCGCGCTGGGTCTCGTTCAGGCGCAGGTCCAGGCTTGCCGGCGGCGGCGCCGCGGCGCCCAGCAGCGCATCGCCCAGGTCCCAGTAGACGAGCATCTCGTGCACGCCGCGCGGCCGCGGGCAGGCCCGCGCCAGGAGCAGGCTGCGCCCTTCGTAGGCATGGCCCAGCGCGCGCAGGCCGGCGAGGCGGAATTCGAGTGCGCTGGAAAACGAGTAGGGCAGGCACAGCGCGTTCAGCCGCCGCCCGAAGCCCGGGTCTTCGGCCTGCGCCTCCCGCTTCAGGCGGCGCAGCAGCGCGACGCGATCGGACATCGTCTTCGGCAGCACGTGCACTGGCCAGCCGTGGCCGGCCAGCAGGTCGCGCGCCCAGCCCCTTCCGACCAGGCGCAGCGCATAGCCGGCGTCGTGCAGGCGCTGCAGCATCGGCAGGCCCAGGGTGACGTCGCCGACCCAGTTGCGCAGGCGGACGACCAGCGGGCGGCGGGGTGGGCTCATGCGCAGCACATAATCCCGATCGATTCTGCCAGCCCCTGCGTCCCCTCCGTACCGATGCCAGCCGCCCCGTCATCCCTGCCCACCGCCGCCGCCGTCATCGCCCTGCACGACCGCCTGCTGGCCTGCACGGGCTGGCCGGCGCAGCAGCCCGAGCCCCCGGCCGGCGAAGCCTGGCGCTGGGTGCAGACCAACCACCGCTGCAACTGCCTGCTCTGGGCCGAGGAAGACCTGGCGCGGCGCACCACCGTGGCCGAGGCCGAGATCGCCGCCAACAAGCGCGCCATCGACGGCCACAACCAGGCCCGCAACGACGCCACCGAGCGCATCGACGAGCTGCTGCTGCTGGCCCTGGGCCTGGTCGACGAGGCCTCGGCGCGCAGCGACGCGCCGCAGGCCCGCGTGCCCGCGGGTGCGCGGCTGAACAGCGAGACCGCGGGCAGCATGATCGACCGCCTGTCGATCCTGGCGCTGAAGGTGCATGCGATGCAGGCGCAGACCCAGCGCGGCGACGTCGATGCCGCGCACCTCGCGGCCAGCGCCGTCAAGCTGCAGCGCCTGCAGCAGCAGCGCCAGGACCTGGGCGGCTGCTACGACGCGCTGCTGGCCGATGCGGCGGCGGGGCGCGCCTACTTCAAGGTCTACCGCCAGTTCAAGATGTACAACGACCCACGCTACAACCCGGTGCTGGTGCAGGAGCGCCAGGCCGGGCTCATGGCGCGTTAGCGTGCGGCTGCTGGTCGTCAAGACCTCGTCGATGGGCGACGTGGTGCATGCCACCCCCGTCGTCAACGACATCCGCCGCCACCATCCCGGCGTCGAGATCGACTGGCTGGTGGAAGCCCCCTTCGCTGCCATCCCGCAGATGCACCCCGGTGTGCGCCGCGTGCTGCCGATGGCCTGGCGCAAGTGGCGCGGCCAGCTGTTCAATGCCGCGACGTGGCGGTCGATGAAGCGGCTGCGCACCGATCTGCAGGGTGGCGCCTACGACCTCGTGCTCGACCTGCAGGGCCTCCTGAAAAGCGCGCTCTGGGCGCGCCAGACCGGGGCGCCGGTGGCCGGCTACGACCGCGCCAGCGCGCGCGAACCGCTCGCGGCCTGGGCCTACCAGCGCCGCGCCGCGGTGGCCAGGGACCTGCACGCGGTGCAGCGCTGCCGCCTGCTGGCGGCCGCGCACCTGGGCTATGCGGCGCCCGCCGATGCCCCCGACTTCGGCCTGCGCGCGCCGGCCGGCGGCTGGGCGCCGGCGGGGCCCTACGCGGTGCTGATCCCCAACGCCAGCCGGCGCGAGAAGCTCTGGCCCGAGCGCCACTGGGTGGCCGTGGGCAGCCGCCTGCGCGAACGCGGCTGGACGCCGGTGGTGCTGTGGGGCCGCGACGACGAGCAGACCCTGGCCGAGCGCATCGCTGCCAGCTGCGATGGCGACGTGCCGCCCTTCCTGCGCGTCGGCGAGATGGCCGCGGTGCTCGCCGGCGCGCAGCAGGTGGTGGGCCTGGACACCGGCTTCTCGCACCTGGCCGCAGCGCTGGGCCGGCCGACGCTGGGCATCTACTGCGACCACGAGCCGGGGCTGGCCGGCATTACTGGGCCCGGCCGCGTCGCCAGCATCGGCGGCCGCGGCCAGGTGCCCTCGCGCGCCGAGGTGCTGGCCTTGCTGGAAGGCCAGATGGCCCCCTGAGCGAGAGCCGGTCTACAGCGCGTCGATGCGCTGCGGCGGGTAGCTGTCCCAGCTCAGGCAGCCGGGGCATTGCCAGAAGTAGCGCTGGGCCTCGAAGCCGCAGGCGGCGCAGCGGTAGCGCTGCAGCGGCGCGGCGCTGCGCGCCACCGCCTGGCGCAGGGCCGCCCAGGCCCCGGGGGTCCAGTCCTGCGGCGGCAGTTCCAGCAGCAGCTGCGCTGCCGAGAGGGTCGGATGACGCTGCAGTTGCGCCAACAGTCGCGGCAGGCGCGCGGCGGCCGGGCTGCCCTCGAGCAGCGCCAGCGCGCGCAGCAGTTCCACCGCCGGCAGGCGGTCGAGTGCGGCGCCGAGGGCGGCGTGCGCCGCCTCGGTGTGGCCGCTGCTGCGGGCGGCGGCCACGTAGTCCTCGGCCACGAGCAGGAAGGCGGCCGGGTGCTGCCGCCGCAGCTCGTCCCAGGCGGCCACGGCCGCAGCAGCGTCGCCACGGCGCAGCAGGCGCTGGCCGGCCAGCAGCAGCGGGCGCGGCGACTGCGGCGCGGCGGCATGGGCACGCGCCACCGCCGCCTCGGCGGCGCCGCTGTCGCCGCGCGCGTCGGCGGCTTCGGCCATCTCGCATTCGTAGTGGGCGATGCGCGAGGCGAAGGACGCACCGCCGGCCTGTTCCAGCCGCCGCGCCATCTCGGCGGCGCGCGGCCAGTCGCGCGAACGTTCGTACAGCGACAGCAGTGCCAGCCGCGCCTCGCCGTCATGCGCCGTGCCCTGCAGCGCGGCCCAGGCGGCCTCGGCGCGGTCGAAGAGGCCGGCCTTCATGTAGTCCTGCGCCAGCGCCAGCTGGGCGCGGTCGCGGTCGCCGGTCTTCAGGTCGCTGCGGCCCAGCAGGTGCTGGTGCACGCGCACCGCGCGCTCGAACTCGCCGCGGCGGCGGAAGAGGTTGCCCAGGGCGAAGTGCAGTTCGGTGGTGTCGGGGTCGTTCTGCACCGCCTCGATGAAGGCGTCGATGGCCTTGTCCTGCTGCTCGTTGAGCAGCAGGTTCAGGCCCTTGAAGTAGGCGCGCGGCGCGTCGCGGCTGTCGCGCTTGAACTGGCGCAGGTCGAAGCGCGAAGCCAGCCAGCCCAGCGCGAAGGCCACGGGCAGGCCGATGAGCAGCCACTGCAGCGCGTAGTCCATCGGGCGTCTGCTACAGGCCTTCGCGGGGCGGGTGTTCGGGGCCGAACTCCGAGGGCATCACCGAGCTCGGCGGCGGTGCGGGCGCGGCAGCGGGCGGCGGCGCATGGCGCTTGGCGACGCGGCGATGCCGCCACCAGCTGGGCACCATCGCGAGCACGCCGATGGCGCAGCCGGCGGCAAAGGCCACCAGCACCACGATGACCATGGGCGCGCGCCATTCCAGGCCGAAGGCCCAGTGGACGGTGGCGATTTGCTGGTTGTTCAGCGCGAACGCGAACAGGGTGACGAAGACGACGGCCCGGAACAGCCAGACGAGGATGCGCATGAGGCGCCGATTCTAGGAGGCGGCCTGCCCCGTTCCCGGTGCTTCAGTAAGTTTCCGTGTCGCCTGCCGCCTGCGCGTCGACGGCCTCGCGCAAGGCCTTGCCGGGCTTGAAGTGCGGCACCAGCTTCTCCGGGATGACGACCTGCTCGCCGCTGCGCGGATTGCGGCCCAGGCGCGGCGGACGGCGGTTGATGGAGAAGCTGCCGAAGCCGCGGATCTCGATGCGGTGGCCGCGCGCCAACGCGTCAGACATCGCGTCGAGGATGGTCTTGACGGCGAACTCGGTGTCGCGCTGCGTGAGCTGCGAGAAGCGCTCGGCCAGGCGGGTGACGAGATCGGATCGTGTCATGGCGTACGGCGGTCGGGTGAGAGGCCGGCCCCGCGCCTGCGGGGCCGGCCGGCCTGGCCTTACTCGGGCCGGTTGTCGAGCTTGGCGCGCAGCAGGGCGCCCAGGCTCGTGGTGCCGGCGTTCTCACGCTCGCTGGTCTGCGACAGGCGCTGCATGGCCTGCTGCTCGTCGGCGTTGTCCTTGGCCTTGATGGAGAGCTGGATCGAACGCATCTTGCGGTCGACGTTGATCACCATCACGCTGACTTCGTCGCCGTCCTTGAGCACGTTGCGCGCGTCCTCGACGCGGTCGCGGCTGATCTCGGAAGCACGCAGGTAGCCGGTGACGTCGTCGTTGAGCTGGATCTCGGCGCCGCGCGGGTCGACCGACTTGACCTTGCCGGTGACGACCGCGCCGCGGTCGTTGAGGGTGGTGAAGCTGGTGAACGGGTCGACGTCCAGCTGCTTGATGCCCAGGCTGATGCGCTCGCGCTCGACGTCGATGGCCAGCACCAGGGCCTCGACTTCCTGGCCCTTCTTGTAGTTGCGCACCGCGCTCTCGCCCGGCTCGTGCCAGGACAGGTCGGACAGGTGCACCAGGCCGTCGATGCCGGCGGTCAGGCCGATGAACACGCCGAAGTCGGTGATCGACTTGACGGGGCCCTTGACCTTGTCGCCGCGCTTGACGTTGGCGCTGAACTCTTCCCAGGGGTTGGCCTTGCACTGCTTCATGCCCAGGCTGATGCGGCGCTTGTCCTCGTCGATCTCCAGCACCATGACCTCGACCTCTTCGCCCAGCGTCACGACCTTGGCCGGGGCGACGTTCTTGTTGGTCCAGTCCATCTCGCTGACGTGCACCAGGCCTTCGATGCCGGGTTCGATCTCGACGAAGGCGCCGTAGTCGGCGATGTTGGTGATCTTGCCGAACAGGCGCGTGCCGTTCGGGTAGCGGCGGCTCACGCCGTGCCACGGGTCGTCACCGAGTTGCTTGAGGCCCAGGCTGACGCGGTTCTTCTCGGCGTCGAACTTCAGCACCTTGGCGGTGAGTTCCTGGCCGACCGTCACCACTTCGCTGGGGTGACGCACGCGGCGCCAGGCCATGTCGGTGATGTGCAGCAGGCCGTCGATGCCACCCAGGTCGACGAAGGCGCCGTACTCGGTGATGTTCTTGACCACGCCGTGGACGATGGCGCCTTCGCTCAGCGTCTCCAGCAGCTTGGCGCGTTCCTCGCCCATCGAAGCCTCGACGACGGCGCGGCGCGACAACACGACGTTGTTGCGCTTGCGGTCGAGCTTGATGACCTTGAACTCCATCGTCTTGCCCTCGTAGGGCGTCATGTCCTTGACCGGGCGCGTGTCCAGCAGGCTGCCCGGCAGGAAGGCGCGGATGCCATTGACCACCACCGTCAGGCCGCCCTTGACCTTGCCGCTGACCGTGCCGGTGACGAATTCACCGCTCTCCAGCGAGTTCTCCAGGCTCATCCACGAGGCCAGGCGCTTGGCCTTGTCGCGCGACAGGATGGTGTCGCCGTAGCCGTTCTCGACGGCGTCGATGGCGACGGAGACGAAGTCGCCGACCTGGACTTCGAGCTCGCCCTGGTCGTTCTTGAATTCTTCGATCGCGACGTAGGACTCGCTCTTCAGGCCCGCGTTGACGACGACGTGGTTGAACTCGATGCGCACGACTTCGGCGGAGATGACTTCGCCGACGCGCATGTCGTTGGACTTCAGCGACTCTTCGAACAGAGCGGCAAATGCGGACGAGCCACCGGTGGCGGTGACGGTTGTTTGGACAGACATGGGTTTCCTGGCTTGCCCGGAGGAGTTGATTGCAGAGCCGGGCGTGCGTTGCGGCGGGTGCCGCGGTTGGGGTTGAGACTGCCGAAAGCGCCGAGGGCCTGCCGGCCGCTGAGGGGACGCTTCGGTACCGGGCGCCCTGGGGCCTACCGCGCTGGCGGCGGGCCGAAGGGCCTGCGCTGTTCCCACCAAGCCAGCACCTGTTGCACCGAGTCTTCGATGCTCAAGTCGGAATTGTCCAGAAGCAGCGCATCGTCGGCCGGTCTGCAGGGCGCGACGGCGCGATTCGCATCGCGGGCATCGCGCGCCTCCAAGTCGGCGCGAAGACTGTCGATATTAGCGGGAATCCCTTTTGAAATCAACTGCTTATGGCGCCTGGCGGCACGTCGGGCGGGGCTGGCGGTGAGAAAGACCTTGAGCGTGGCGCCCGGGAACACCACGGTGCCCATGTCGCGACCGTCGGCGACCAGCCCGGGCGCGCGGCGGAAGGCCAGCTGCAGGCCTTCCAGCGCCGCGCGCACGGCCGGCAGCGCCGACACGCGCGAGGCCAGCAGCCCGGCGGCCTCGGTGCGCAGGTCTTCGCTGACCTCGCGCCCGCGCAGCCAGGTGCGGCTGCCCGCGGGGCCGTGGCCGAAGCGCAGGTCCAGCAGGCCGGCCAGGCGCGCCAGCGCGGGCTCGTCGTCGGCCGCCACGCCGTCCCACTGCGAGGCCAGCCCGGTAGCGCGGTAGAGCGCGCCGGAGTCGAGCAGGTGGTAGCCCAGGGCGTCGGCCACGGCGGCGGCCAGCGTGCCCTTGCCCGAGGCCGTGGGGCCGTCGATGGTGATGACCGGCACGGCAGCTGCGTCGGCACTGGCCACCGCGAACAGCGACTCGAAGTAGTCGGGAAAGGTCTTGGCGACGCAGCGCGGGTCGAGGATGCGCACCGCGCGCGCCGGCGCGGCGCCCGCCAGGCCGTTGAAGGCGGCGAGCGAAAGGCACATCGCCATGCGGTGGTCGTCGTAGGTGCAGATGACGGCGTCGTGCCACTGCACGGGTGGCGTGACCTCGATGAAGTCGGCGCCTTCGACCACCGCGGCGCCAGCCTTGCGCAGTTCGGCGGCCATGGCGGCGATGCGGTCGGTCTCCTTGACGCGCCAGCTGGCGATGCCCGACAGCCGCGTCGGCCCGTCGGCGTAGAGCGCCATCACCGCCAGCGTCATCGCGGCGTCGGGGATGTGCTTGCAGTCCAGCGCGATGCCGGCCAGCGGCCAGCGGCCACGGTGCACTTCCAGCCAGCCCGGGCCGCTCTTGACCTGCGCGCCCATCGCCTGGGCGGCATCGACGAAGCGGATGTCGCCCTGGATCGAGTCGCTGCCCACCCCTTCGATGCGCAGCGGCGCGCCGCCGTGCGCGGCGATGGCGCCGAGGGCCACGAAATAGGACGCCGACGAGGCATCGCCCTCGACATACAGGCTGCCGGGCGTGCGGTAGGCGCTGCCGCGGGGAAGGGTGAAACGCTGCCAGCCGTCGCGCTGCACGCCGATGCCGAAGCGCGCCAGCAGCGCCAGCGTGATGGCGATGTAGGGCTGCGAGATGAGCTCGCCTTCGACCTCGATGACGACATCGTCGTCCTGCGCCACCAGGGGCAGCGCCAGCAGCAGGGCGGTCAGGAACTGGCTGGAGACGTCGCCGCGCACACGGATCGGCAGCGCCGTGGCGAGCCGGCCGCCTGCAGTGCCGCTCAGACGCAGCGGCGGGTAGCCCGGTGTGCCCATTTCTTCCACCGTGCAACCCAGCGGCCGAAGCGCGTCGACGAGGTCGCCGATGGGGCGCTCGTGCATGCGCGGCACGCCCGACAGTTCGAAGCGCCCGCCCTGCGTCGCCGCCAGCACCGCCAGCGCGGCGGCCAGCGGTCGCATCGCGGTGCCGGCATTGCCGAGGAAGAGCTTGGCCTCGTGCACGGCCAGGCGGCCGCCAAGGCCGGTGACGTGCACGACGCGGCCCGGGCCCGTGGCGTCGTCGCGCACGCCGCAGCCCAGCGCGCGCAGCGCGTCGAGCATGACGCGGGTGTCGTCGCTGTCGAGCAGGTCGTGCAGCGCGGTCGTGCCGGCGGCCAGCCCGGCCAGCAGCAGCACGCGGTTGGAGATGCTCTTGGAGCCCGGCAGGCGCACCGTGCCGGAGGCGCCGTTCAGCGGCGGCAGGTCGAGGAAGGGGATGTCGTACATCGGTGGGCGCGCCGTGGGCGCACGCTGGCTCAGCTTTTCGGTGTGCCCGGCACGCGCGGTGCACCCATCTGCCAGGCGGCGCGGCCTTCGGCGGGGCCGCGGATCAGACCTTCCAGCGCGTCGGCATTGTTCTCGCGGATGACGTGCTCCAGCGCGTCCAGGGCCTGGCGGAAGCGCTGCGACTGCTTCAGCACCTCCTCGCGGTTGGCGACCAGGATGTCGCGCCAGGTCTCGGGGTTGCTGGCGGCGATGCGCGTGAAGTCGCGGAAGCCGGGGCCCGCGAGCGAGAGGAAGTCGCGCCCGGCGGGCTGGTTGACGACGGCGCTGAAGTAGGCGAAGGCCAGCAGGTGCGGCAGGTGGCTGACGGCGGCGAAGGCGGCGTCGTGGTTCTCGGCCGTCATCTTCAGCACCTGCGCGCCGATGGCCGACCAGACGTCGGTGGCCTTCTGCACCAGTTCGGGCGAAGTCTGCGCCAGTGGCGTGATGATCACCTGGCGGCCGCTGTAGAGCGCGGCGTCGGCGTTCTGGATGCCCGAGACTTCCTTGCCGGCGATGGGGTGCGCGGGCACGAAGGAGCTGATGCGTTCGCGCAGCGCGCGCCGTGCCGCGTCGACGACGTCGCGCTTGGTGCTGCCGACGTCCATCACCAGGACGCCGGGCTCGACGAGATGGCGGATGGCCTTCAACGTGGTCTCGGTGGCGGCCACGGGCACGGCGATGAGCACGATGTCCGAACCTGCCACCGCCAGCAGCGCCGACTCGGCTGCGACGTCGATGACGCCCAGGCGCTTGGCGCGTTCGGTGGTGGAAGGCGACTTGCTGTAGCCGACGACCTGCTTGACGAGCCCCGCGCGCTTGAGCGCGAGCGCGAAGCTCCCGCCCATCAATCCGCAGCCGATGACGCCGAGTTGCTGGAACATCTCAGTGCCCGCCCGGCCGCCCGAAGGGCACAGAGCGCCCCTCGGGGGCCGCGAAAGAAGTGAGCTGGGGGCCAACCATTTCAGTGCACGTCGATCGGATACGTGCCGAGGATCTTGAAGTAGGCGCAGGCGGCGCGCAGCTCCTTCAAAGCGGCTTCGACCTTCGGCTCCTGCGGATGACCTTCGACGTCGATGTAGAAGTAGTACTCCCACTGCCCGGAGCGCGCCGGGCGCGACTCGAAGCGGCTCATCGAGACGCCATGGTGCTTCAGCGGCACCAGCATGTCGTGCACGGCGCCGGGGCGGTTGGTGACCGAGACCACGAGGCTCGTGCAGTCGTGCCCCGAGGCCTGCGGCTGCGGGTGGCGCTGCGGGTGGGTGACGATGGCAAAGCGGGTGCGGTTGTGGGCGTCGTCCTGGATCGCGGGGGCCACCACGTGCAGCCCGTATTCGCCGGCGGCGCGCTGGCTGGCGATGGCGGCCAGGGCGTCGTCGGTGCCGGCCAGCCGCGCACCTTCGGCATTGCTGGCCACCGGACGCCTTTCGACATCGGGCAGGTGGTGGCTGAGCCAGCGGTGGCACTGCGCCAGCGCCTGCGGGTGGGCGCAGACGGCGCGGATGCCGTCCAGCGTGTCGCTGCGGCGCAGCAGGTTCTGGCGCACGACGATGCTGGTCTCGCCGATGATGAACAGCGGCGTCGTCAGGAACAGGTCCAGCGAACGCGCGACCACGCCTTCGGTGGAGTTCTCCACCGGCACGACGCCGAAGTCGGCCGACCCGGCGGTGGTCGCGTGCATGACCTCGTCGATGCTGGCGCAGGGAACGCGCACGATGGACGCGCCGAAGAAGCCCAGCGCCGCTTCCTCGCTGAAGGTGCCGGCGGGGCCGAGGTAGGCGACGCGGGTGGGCGTTTCCAGGGCGCGGCAGGCCGACATGATCTCGCGCCAGATCGGTGCCACGCTCTCGTTCTGCAGAGGCCCGGGGTTGGCGAGCTTCAGGCCGTCGATGACCTGGGCCTCGCGCTCGGGGCGGAAGACCACCGAGCCCTCGCGCTTCTTCACCTCGCCCACCTCCAGCGCCAGCGCGGCGCGGCGGTTGAGCAGCGCCAGCAGTTCGCGGTCGAGGGCGTCGATGTGCTGGCGCAGCGTCGCCAGCTCGGGGGCGGGCGGCGCGGTGGAAGCGCTGGTTTCGGCCACGGCGGGCGTCGCTATTTCTTGGCGCCCGAGGCCTTGGCTGCCGCGGCCGGCGCGGGCCCGAGGCCCAGGCGCTGCGACACCGACTGCTGCATTGCCCGCACCTTGGGCTCGATATCGCCCTTGGTCTCGGCGACGAGCTTCTCGACCAGCGCCCGCTGCGAGTCCTGGCCCACACCCTGGAACTTGCGGAAGGCCGAGGATTCGAGGAAGGCGATGACCTGCTTGAGTTCGTCCTCGGTGAAGCGCTCCTCGAGCATGGCGCCCACGACCGACGGCGCCAGCTTGACGGCGCGGTCGCGCACGATCGGCGTCGCGTCCTCGACGTACTTGCGCACGTCGGCGTCAATGTCGCGGGCGACGGCTTCGCGCCGGTCTTCGGGCAGGCGCTGCAGCGCCGGGCCGGCCTGCTGCATCAGCTGCACGGCGGGCTGTTCGGCCATCTGGCGCGCCATCACCTCCAGCGCCGGCTGCTGCAGCTTGAGCACCTTGGCCACGAGTTCCTTCTTGGCCGGGCTGGTGTCGGCCTGCGCCCACCCCGCCGCCACCAGGGCCGCAGCCACCATGAACGCTTTGAACATCAGGAACCTTCCGTGCCGGCGCTGCCGGTGTTGTCTGGGGAGTCTTCGGCTTCGGCAGGCGCGTCGTTCTCGACGATGCGCTGCAGGCCCGACAGCTTGGTGCCATTGTCCAGCGCGATCAGCGTCACGCCCTGGGTGGCACGGCCGAGCTCGCGGATTTCCGACACCCGTGTGCGAACCAGCACGCCCTTGTCGGTGATGAGCATGATCTCGTCGGCCGGACGCACCAGCGTGGCGGCCACGACCTTGCCGTTGCGTTCGCTCTGCTGGATGGCGATCATGCCCTTGGTGCCGCGGCCGTGGCGCGTGTACTCGACGATGGACGTGCGCTTGCCGTAGCCATTGCGGGTGGCGGTGAGCACGCTCTGCGTCTCGTCCTCGGCCACCAGCATGGCGATGACGTTCTGGCCTTCGTCCAGCGTCATGCCCTTGACGCCGCGCGACTGCCGGCCGTGCGGCGTGACGTCGTTCTCGTCGAAGCGCACGGCCTTGCCGCCGTCGCTGAACAGCATCACGTCGTGCTTACCGTCGGTGAGCGCGGCGCCGATGAGGAAGTCGCCCTCGTCCAGCGTCACGGCGATGATGCCGGCCTTGCGCGGGTTGCTGAAGTCCTCCAGCGGCGTCTTCTTGACGATGCCCAGCGCGGTGGCCATGAAAACGTAGTGATCGGCCGGGAAGCTGCGGAACTCGCCCGTCAGCGGCAGCACCACGGTGACCTTCTCGCCCGGCTGCAGCGGGAACATGTTGACGATGGGCTTGCCGCGCGAGGCACGGCCGCCTTGCGGCACCTCCCACACCTTGAGCCAGTAGACGCGGCCGCGGTCGCTGAAGCACAGGATCCAGTCGTGCGTGTTGGCGATGAAGAGCTGGTCGACCCAGTCGTCTTCCTTGGTCTGCGTCGCCTGCTTGCCGCGGCCGCCGCGGCGCTGGGCGCGGTACTCGGCCAGCGGCTGGCTCTTGACGTAGCCGCCGTGGCTGAGCGTGACCACCATGTCGGTGGGCGTGATGAGGTCCTCGGTGCCCAGTTCGAGCGCATTGCGCTCGATGACGCTGCGCCGCGCACCGAGCTTGGTCTGGCCGAATTCCTGGCGCAGGTCGGCGAGTTCGCCGGCGATGATGGCGGTGACGCGCTCGGGCTTGGCCAGGATGTCGAGCAGGTCGGCGATCTGCGCCATCACCTCGCGGTACTCGCCCAGGATCTTGTCCTGCTCCAGCCCGGTCAGGCGCTGCAGGCGCATCTGCAGGATTTCCTGCGCCTGGTCGTCGCTGAGGCGGTACAGGCCATCGTCCTGCAGGCCGTAATGGGCCGGCAGGCCTTCGGGGCGGTAGGCCTCGCGGCCGCCGCTGGTGCTGCCTTCGGCACGCGAGAGCATCTCGCGCACCATGCTGCTGTCCCAGCTCTTGGCCATCAGCGCGGCCTTGGCCACCGGCGGCGTCGGGCTGGTCTTGATGGTCTCGATGAATTCGTCGATGTTGGCCAGCGCCACCGCCAGGCCTTCGAGCACATGGCCGCGTTCACGCGCCTTCTTCAGCTCGTAGACGGTGCGCCGCGTCACCACCTCGCGGCGGTGCTCGAGGAAGATCTCGACCAACTGCTTGAGGTTGCACAGCTTGGGCTGGCCGTCGATCAGGGCCACCATGTTGATGCCGAAGGTGTCCTGCAGTTGCGTCTGCTTGTACAGGTTGTTCAGCACCACCTCGGGCACTTCGCTGCGCTTCAGCTCGATGACGACGCGCATGCCGGACTTGTCGCTCTCGTCCTGGATGTGGCTGATGCCCTCGATCTTCTTCTCGTGGACGAGCTCGGCGATGCGCTCGAGCAGCGTCTTCTTGTTCACCTGGTAGGGGATCTCGTCGACGATGATGGACTGGCGCGCGCCCTTGTCGATGTCCTCGAAGTGGCACTTGGCGCGCATCACCACCCGGCCGCGGCCGGTGCGGTAGCCCTCGCGCACGCCATTCAGGCCGTAGATGATGCCGGCGGTGGGGAAGTCCGGCGCCGGGATGATCTCCATCAGCTCGTCGATAGACGCCTGGGGGTTCTTCAGCAGGTGCAGGCAGGCGTCGACGACCTCGTTCAGGTTGTGCGGCGGGATGTTGGTGGCCATGCCCACGGCAATGCCGGCGCTGCCGTTGACGAGCAGGTTGGGCAGCCGCGTCGGCAGGACGGTGGGTTCCTTCTCGCTGCCGTCGTAGTTGGGGGCGAAGTCGACCGTTTCCTTGTCCAGGTCCTCGAGCATCTCGTGCGCGATCTTGGACAGGCGGATCTCGGTGTAGCGCATGGCTGCGGCGTTGTCGCCATCGACGCTGCCGAAGTTGCCCTGGCCGTCGACCAGCATGTGGCGCAGGCTGAAGTCCTGCGCCATGCGCACGATGGTGTCGTACACGGCGGTGTCGCCGTGCGGGTGGTACTTGCCGATGACGTCGCCGACGATGCGCGCGCTCTTCTTGTACGGCCGGTTCCAGTGGTTGGCCAGCTCGTGCATCGCGAACAGCACGCGGCGATGCACCGGTTTGAGGCCGTCGCGGGCATCGGGCAGGGCGCGCCCGACGATCACGCTCATCGCGTAATCCAGGTACGAACGCCGCATCTCTTCTTCGAGACTGACGGGGATGGTTTCCTTGGCGAAGGAGGTCATGCGCTCACGGGTTGGGGACGGCCTCCGAGCCGGGATTGCAGCGGAGTGACGGCGCAGATTCTACGGGCCGGCGCTTGTCGCGGCTGCGCAACATCGTGCGCAGGGCGCCCCGAAGCAGGGCTCAAAATGCGGGCCGGCAGACGCCCTATGGCACAATGTTCCGTCGGAGGTAAGTGCCCGCGGCTGTGGGGATTTGCCCGGTAGATTCGCATAATTTCCCGCTAGTCGTTTTGGACGTTTCGCAGGCTAGTCTGCGGCTTTCCTCGAGAGGAGAATCATGAAGAAATTGAACAAGGTGGCGGTGCTTTTCGCATCCGCTGCACTTGCCGCCCCGATCGCTGCATTCGCGCAGACGAAGTCGGTCGACAACGACAATTGGCGTGCCACCGATGGCACCGTTTGGAAGAACGGCACCAACGAACTCTGCTGGCGCGATGCCGGCTGGACCCCGGCCACCGCCGATGCCGCCTGCGATGGCGCCATCAAGCCGCCGCCCCCGCCGCCGCCCGCTCCCGTGGCGCCGCCGCCCCCGCCGCCGCCCCCGCCCGTCGTGGTGCCGCCGGCCCCGGTGCAAGAGAAGGTCAGCTTCGCTGCCGACGCCTATTTCGACTTCGCCAAGTCGGCGCTCAAGCCCGAAGCCCAGGCCAAGCTGGCCGACCTGGTCGACAAGACCAAGGGCGTGAACCTGGAAGTCATCATTGCCGTCGGCCACACCGACATCATCGGCAACGACGCGCTGAACCAGAAGCTGTCCATCGCCCGCGCCGAAGCCGTCAAGGGCTTCCTCGTCGGCAAGGGCATCGAGAAGAACCGCGTCTACACCGAAGGCAAGGGCTCCAAGCAGCCCGTGGCCGACAACAAGACCGCCGAAGGCCGCGCGAAGAACCGCCGCGTGGAAGTCGAAGTGGTCGGTACCCGCACCAAGAAGTGATCTCGCGAGCCCGGGCCTGGCCCGGGCTGCTGACGATCTCCAACCCCGCCACGGCGGGGTTTTTTGTTTCTGTCAGGATCGACCCATGACCAATGCCGATGCCCAGGAACTTGCCAAGTTCAGCGACCTGGCCCACCGTTGGTGGGACCCGGAGAGCGAGTTCCGGCCGTTGCACCAGATCAACCCCTTGCGCCTTGAATGGATCGACACGCTGGCGGCACTTCGCGGCAAGCGCGTGCTCGATGTCGGCTGCGGCGGCGGCCTCCTGGCCGAAGCCATGGCCAAGCGTGCCGGGCAGGTGACGGGCATCGATCTCGCCGCCAAGCCCTTGGGCGTGGCCCGCCTGCATGCGCTGGAGGCGGGCGTGGCCAACCTCGAGTACCGCGAGATCGCCACCGAGGCGCTGGCTGCCGAGCAGCCCGCCGGCTACGACGTCGTCACATGCATGGAGATGCTGGAGCATGTGCCCGAGCCCGCGGCCGTCGTGCAGGCTTGCGCCACGCTCGTCAGGCCGGGCGGCTGGGTGTTCTTCTCCACGCTCAACCGCAGCCCCAAGTCCTTCCTCTTCGCCATCGTCGGGGCCGAGTACTTGTTGCGCCTGCTGCCGCGCGGCACGCATGAATACGCCCGCTTCATCCGCCCCAGCGAGCTCGCGCGCTGGGCGCGTGACAGCGGTCTGTCGCAGCACGAAAGCCGCGGCATGGCCTACAACCCGCTGACGCGGCGCTACGCGCTCAGCGGCGACACCAGCGTGAATTACCTGGTAGCCTGCCGCCGGTCGGCGTGACGGCCTTGCGCCGCCCCGTCGCCGCGGTGCTGTTCGACCTCGACGGCACGCTCATCGACAGCGCGGCCGACCTGGCGGCTGCCGCCAACCACATGCGCGGCCTGCGCGGCCTGCAGCCGCTGCCGCACGCGAGCCTGCGCATGCATGCGGGATCGGGTGCTCGCGGCATGCTGGGCGCGGCCTTC
>CAIWPS010000634.1 GCA_903914615.1 uncultured beta proteobacterium
AAGCTGCTTTACGCCTATGCCGAGGCGACAGTGCCCAAGGTGACGGTAATCACGCGCAAGGCCTATGGCGGTGCCTACGACGTGATGAGTTCCAAGCACCTGCGCGGCGACGTCAACTTCGCCTGGCCCAACGCCGAGATCGCGGTGATGGGGGCCAAGGGTGCGGTGGAGATCATCTTCCGCGAGGACAAGGGCGACCCGGCCAAGCTCGCCGCGCGCGAGGCCGAATACAAGGCCCGCTTCGCCAACCCCTTCGTCGCCGGCAGCCGCGGCTTCATCGACGACGTCATCCAGCCGCACGAGACACGCAAGCGCCTGTGCCGCAGCCTGGCGATGCTGCGCGAGAAGAAGCTTGAAAACCCGTGGCGCAAGCACGGGAACATCCCGCTCTGAGCGGTGGGGGAGGCAGACACCATGTTCAAGAAGATCCTGATTGCGAACCGGGGCGAGATCGCCTGCCGCGTCATCCTGACGGCCAGGAAGATGGGCATCGCCGCGGTGGCCGTCTTCTCGGAAGCCGACCGCGACGCGCGCCATGTCGATCTGGCCGACGAGGCCGTCTGCATCGGCCCCGCGCCCAGCCGCGAGAGCTATCTTGTCGCCGACAAGATCATCGCCGCGTGCAAGGCCACCGGCGCCGAAGCCGTGCACCCCGGCTATGGCTTCCTCAGCGAGAACAAGGACTTCGCGCGCCGCGTCGAGGAAGAAGGCATCGTCTTCATCGGCCCGAAGCACCACAGCATTGCCGCGATGGGCGACAAGATCGCGTCGAAGAAGCTGGCCAAGGAGGCCAGGGTCAGCACCATCCCGGGATGGAACGAGGCCATCGAGACGCCGGAGCAGGCGGTGACGATCGCCCGCGACATCGGCTACCCGGTGATGATCAAGGCCAGTGCCGGCGGCGGCGGCAAGGGCCTGCGCGTGGCCCATGACGACAAGGAGGCCTTCGAGGGTTTCAGCTCCTGCAGGAACGAGGCGCGCAACAGCTTCGGCGACGACCGCGTCTTCATCGAGAAGTACGTCGAGGAGCCGCGCCACATCGAGATCCAGGTGCTGGGTGACGCCCACGGCAACGTCGTCTTCCTCAACGAGCGCGAGTGCAGCATCCAGCGCCGCCACCAGAAGGTCATCGAGGAGGCGCCGTCGCCCTTCATCAGCGACGCCACGCGGCAGGCCATGGGCGCGCAGGCGGTGCAGCTGGCCCGGGCGGTGAAGTACCAGAGCGCGGGCACGGTCGAGTTCGTGGTCGGCAAGGACCAGAGCTTCTATTTCCTGGAGATGAACACGCGGCTGCAGGTCGAGCACCCGGTGACCGAGAGCATCACCGGCATCGACCTCGTCGAGCAGATGATCCGCGTCGCCGCGGGCGAGCCGCTGCCCTTCACGCAGGCCGACATCCCGCGCCGCGGCTGGGCCATCGAGTGCCGCATCAACGCCGAGGACCCCTTCCGCGGCTTCCTGCCCTCGACCGGCCGTCTGGTGCGCTACCTGCCGCCGCCGCAGACGATGACAGCGGCCGCGCCCGTGCCCTCGCAGCTGGATGCCGCGGGTCATGTCGTCGTGGGCGGTGGCGTTCGCGTCGACACGGGTGTGGTCGAAGGCGGCGAGATCCCGATGTACTACGACTCGATGATCGCCAAGCTCATCGTCCACGGCGTGGACCGGCTGGACGCCATCGCGAAGATGCGCGAGGCGCTGAACGGCTTCGTCATCCGCGGCGTCGCCAGCAACATCCCCTTCCAGGCGGCGCTGCTGGCGCACCCGAAGTTCGTCGCCGGCGACTTCAACACCGGCTTCATCGCCGAGCACTACGCCCACGGCTTCCACGCCGAGGACGTGCCGCACGACGACCCCGATTTCCTCGTCGCGCTGGCCGCCGCGGCCTACCGCCGCTACCGCGACCGCGCCGCCGGCATCAGCGGCCAGCTGGCGGGGCACCGCATGGTCATCGGCAGCGACTTCGTCGTCGTCGTGCGCGGCGAGGGCGGGCAGCATCGCCACGTGCCGGTGCGAATCACGGTGGACGGCGCCATCACCGTCAGCCTGGGCGGGCGCAGCTACGCCATCGACAGCGACTGGCAGTTCGGCGGCATCCGCGCCCAGGGCAGCTGCAATGGCCGGCCCTTCACGGCGCAGGTCGAGCGCCACGGCCTGTGGCTGCGCGTCGAGCACAACGGCCTGCGCATCGACGCCCAGCCGATGAGCGCGCGCGCCGCCGAACTGCTGCGCGTGATGCCCTTCAAGGCGCCGGCCGACATGAGCAAGTTCCTGCTCTCGCCGATGCCGGGGCTGCTGGTCGATGTCGCCGTCAAGGCGGGCCAGAACGTGCGCGCCGGCGAGCGCCTGGCGGTGATCGAGGCGATGAAGATGGAGAACATCCTCACCGCGTCGCAGGACGGCGTCGTGGCCGAACTGCTCGCTGCCAAGGGCGAGAGCCTGGCCGTCGATCAACCCATCCTGAGCTTCGCCTGAACATGAGCAGCCCCAAACCCTTCCGCATCCTGGGCATCCAGCAGATCGCCATCGGCGGGCCCGACAAGCAGCGCCTGAAGTCGCTGTGGGTCGACATGCTGGGACTGACGGTCAAGAGCAGCTTCGTCAGCGAGCGCGAGAACGTCGACGAGGACATCTGCACGCTGGGGCAGGGGCCGCATGCGGTGGAAGTGGACCTGATGCAGCCGCTGGACCCGCAGAAGAAGCCGGCCGTGCACACCACGCCGCTGAACCATGTCGGGTTGTGGGTGGACGACCTGCCGCGCGCGGTCGAGTGGATGACGGCGCAGGGCGTGCGCTTCGCGCCGGGCGGCATCCGCAAGGGCGCGGCGGGCCACGACATCTGCTTCATCCACCCCAAGGGCAACGAAGCATTCCCGCTCGGCGGCGAGGGCGTGCTGATCGAGCTCGTGCAGGCGCCGGCCGAGGTGGTGGCCGCGCTGGCTTAGCACCCGCCGGAGGCCAGGCTTCGCGCTGGGCGAAGCCTGGGTTGACAATCGAAGCAACACAACGTCCTGGGCGAAGGCTAAGGTGCGCTTCGATCTCACCACCCTCAATCTCGTGCTCGCCATCGCCGACACCCGCAGCATCACCCGTGGCGCCGAGCGCGAGCATCTCGCGCTGGCGGCGGCGAGCAAGCGGCTGAGCGACCTGGAGGCGCGCTTTCGCGTGCCGCTGTTCGAGCGCCGCGCCCGCGGCGTCGAGCCCACCGAGGCCGGCCGGGCGCTGGTGCGCCACATCCGCAGCCTGCACGCCAGCCTGCATGCGCTGGAAAGCGAGGTCGCCGAGTTCTCGCACGGCATCCAGGGCCACCTGCGCATCGCCGCTACCGCGGGCGCGATCAGCGAATGCCTGCCGGGCGACCTGGCGGCCTTCTCGCAGGCGCACCCGAAGATCCGCATCAGCCTGGAAGACCAGACCGGCGACGCCATCCAGGCCGCCGTGGCCGAGGGCCGCGCCGACGTCGGCCTCATCGTGCCGCCGCTGCTGGACAACCGCCTGGCGAGCTGGCGCTACCGCCCCAGCACGCTGGCGGTGATGGTGCCCGCCGGTCATGCGCTGGCGCGGCGCAAGCGGGTGCGTTTCGAAGCGCTGCTGGATCACGACATCGTCGGCCTGCACCAGGGCGCGGCCGTGCATGAACTGATGCGCGCCGAGGCCGAAGGCCAGGGCCGCACGCTGAAGTCGCGGTTGCAGGTGCGCGGCTTCGACGCCATCGCCCAGCTCGTCGAGGCCGGCCTGGGCGTGGCCGTGATGCCGGCCGCCGTGGCGCAGCGCTTCGCCCAGCTCTTCAAGGTGAAGGTGCTGGCGCTGGACGAAGCCTGGGCCGCGCGCCACTATCTGCTCGTCGTGCGCCGGCAGGAGGTGCTGCCCACGGTGGTGCAGCGCTTCGTCGCTGCGCTGTGCCCCGACGACCCCGCACCATCCGAACCTGGAGGCGAGATGCCATGACCGCGAGAACGCTCTACGACAAGCTGTGGGACGAGCATGTCGTCCACACCGAGGAAGACGGCACCGCCGTGCTCTACATCGACCGCCACCTCGTGCACGAGGTCACCAGCCCGCAGGCCTTCGAGGGGCTGCGCCTGGCCGGGCGCAAGGTCTGGCGCGTCAGCAGCATCGTCGCCACCGCCGACCACAACACGCCGACCACCGGTTGGGAGCTGGGCTACGACGGCATCACCGACCCCATCAGCAAGCTGCAGGTGACGACGCTGGACGCCAACATCAAGGCTTCGGGCGCCGCGGCCTACTACCCCTTCCTGCACCAGCGCCAGGGCATCGTCCACGTCATCGGGCCCGAGAACGGCGCCACGCTGCCGGGCATGACCGTCGTCTGCGGCGACAGCCATACCAGCACCCACGGCGCCTTCGGCGCGCTGGCGCATGGCATCGGCACCAGCGAGGTCGAGCATGTGATGGCGACGCAGACGCTGCTGGCGAAGAAGGCCAAGAACCTGCTCGTGAAGGTCGAAGGCACGCTCGGCCGCGGCGTCACGGCCAAGGACGTGGTGCTGGCCATCATCGGCCGCATCGGCACGGCCGGCGGCACCGGCTACACGATCGAGTTCGCCGGCTCGGCCATCCGCGGCCTGAGCATGGAAGGGCGCATGACGGTGTGCAACATGGCCATCGAGGCCGGGGCGCGCGCCGGGCTGGTGGCGGTGGACGAGAAGACGATCGCGTATTGCAAGGGCCGCCCCTTCGCGCCGACCGGCGTCGAGTGGGACCACGCCGTCGCCTACTGGCGTACGCTGCAGTCCGACCCCGGCGCGAAGTGGGACGCGGTCGTCGAGCTCGATGCCGCGCAGATCCAGCCCCAGGTCACCTGGGGCACGAGCCCGGAGATGGTGGTGGCGGTCGATGGCCGCGTGCCCGACCCCGAGAAGGAAAAGGACCCCATCAAGCGTGGCGCCATCGAGCGTGCCCTGGTCTACATGGGCCTGCAGCCCAACAAGCCCATCACCGACATCCGCATCGACAAGGTCTTCATCGGCTCGTGCACCAACAGCCGCATCGAGGACCTGCGCGAAGCCGCAGCGGTGGTCCGCCGCGCCGGCCAGCGCGTGGCCGGCAACGTGCGCATTGCGATGGTCGTGCCCGGTTCCGGACAGGTGAAGGCGCAGGCCGAGGCCGAGGGGCTGCACGAGATCTTCAAGGCCGCCGGTTTCGAATGGCGCGAGCCCGGCTGCAGCATGTGCCTGGCGATGAACGCCGACCGTCTGGAACCCGGCGAGCGCTGCGCCAGCACCAGCAACCGCAACTTCGAGGGCCGCCAGGGCGCGGGCGGACGCACCCACCTCGTCAGCCCGGCGATGGCCGCGGCCGCGGCCCTGAACGGCCACTTCGTCGACGTGCGCCGCATCGGCTGAAAGGAAAGAACGCATGGAAGCCTTCACCGTCCACAAGGG
>CAIWPS010000635.1 GCA_903914615.1 uncultured beta proteobacterium
GCCGGCCTCGGCCAGCAGCCCCGCCGACGAACGCGCGCAGCGCCGCAGCAGCGGCGGCGAGCAGGACGGCGTGCGCCCCTGGCGGCGCGGCGACAGCATGCGCCAGGTGGTGTGGAAGAAGGTGGCGCACAGCGGCGAGCTGGTCAGCCGCGAGACCGCCGGCACCGCCACCCGCGAGCTCTGGCTGGACTGGGCCGCCAGCGCCGGCGGCGACGCCGAGGCGCGCCTGTCGCGCCTGGCCGCCTGGCTGCTGCGCGCCGAGCGCGAAGGCCTGGCCAGCGGCCTGCGCCTGCCGGGGCAGGAACTGCGCCCCGGCCAGGGCGACGCCCACCGCCGCGCCGCGCTCGACCTGCTGGCGCTCTGGTCATGAACGCCATCGTCCGCCACGGGCCCGGCGCCTGGCGCGAACGCGCGGCGCAGCTGCCGCGCGACACCCGCGACACGCTCTTCCACCTCGCCATCATCGCCTGGACCATCGCCCCGCACCTGCTGCACCTGCCCCTGTGGTGCGGCGCACTCAGTGCCTGGCTGCTGGCCTGGCGGGCGCGGCTGGCGCTGCGCAGCGGCGCCCTGCCCGGCCGCTGGACGGTCAGCGCCCTGCTGCTGCTGGCCGCCGGCCTGACGCTGTGGACCGAGCGCACGCTGCTGGGCAAGGAAGCCGGCATCACCATGCTGGTGGTGCTGATGGCGCTGAAGACGCTGGAGCTGCGGGCGCGGCGCGACGCGCTGGTGGTCTTCTTCCTCGGCTTCTTCCTCGTGCTGACGAACTTCCTCTACTCGCAGTCGCTGGCCACGGGGCTGTGGCTGCTGGTCTCGGTCTGGGGGCTGCTGACGGCGCTGGCGCTGGCCCACATGCCGGTGGGGCGGCCTTCGCTGGCGCAGGCCGGCGCCGTGGCCCTGCGCTCGGCGCTGTGGGGCCTGCCGCTGATGGCACTGCTGTTCGCGCTGTTCCCGCGCATCGGGCCTCTGTGGGGCCTGCCGCAGGACGCCGGCGGCCGCACCGGGCTGTCGGGCACGATGCGCCTGGGCGGGCTGTCGCAGGTCGCCGAGGACGACTCCATTGCCCTGCGCCTGCGCTATGCCGGGCCGCCGCCGCGGCCGGACCAGCTCTACTTCCGCGGCCCCGTGCTGTCGACCTTCGACGGCCGCGACTGGACCCGGCTGGTGCCCAGCGTGCCGGCCGCGCAGCGGCCGCGGCTGGAGCTGGCGCTGCTGGGCCCGCCGCTGCGCTACGAGATGATCGTCGAGCCGAGCCGGCTGCCGCTGCTGCCGCTGCTGGAGATCACGCCCGACTTCGAGGGCAGCGCCCCCGAGGCCGAGGGCTGGCTGATGACGCTGCGGCCCGACGCGCAGTGGCAGCTCGACCGCCCGCTGGCCGAGCGGCTGCGCGTGCAGGCCACGGCCTGGCTGGCGCACCGCCACGGCCCTCGCATCGAGGTGCCGGGCCTGCGCGACCTGCTCGCCCTGCCCCCCGGCGCCAACCCGCGCACGCTGGCATGGGCGGCGCAGCTACGCGCGCGCCTGCCCGAAGCCGAAGCCCCGGCGCTGGCGGCCGCGGTGCTGCAGCACATCCGCAGCGGCGGCTACACCTACACGCTGGAGCCCGGCAGCTACGGCGCCGACGCCATCGACGAATTCTGGCTCGACCGCAAGCTCGGCTTCTGCGAGCACTACGCCAGCGCCTTCGTCGTCGTCATGCGCGCCATGGGCGTGCCGGCGCGCATCGTCACCGGCTACCAGGGCACCGACGCCGAGCCGCAGGACGGCTGGTGGGTGGTGCGACAGCGCAACGCCCACGCCTGGGCCGAGATCTGGCAGCGCGGCCAGGGCTGGCTGCGCGTCGACCCCACCGCCGCCGTCGCGCCCGAGCGCGTCGAGCGCGGCCGCAGCCTGGTGCCGCGGCAGGGGCTGGTCGGCGAGGTCATCGGCAGCCTCGGGCCGGCCCTGGCCGGCCAGCTCAGGCGCGGCTGGGAAACCATGAACAACCGTTGGAACCTGTGGGTGCTGAACTACTCGCGCAACCAGCAGTTCGACCTGCTGCGCGAACTCGGCTTCACGGCCCCGACCTGGCAGGACCTGGCCAAGCTGCTGACGCTGCTGCTGTGCGGCGTGTCGCTGGCCGGTGCCGCCTGGGCCTGGTGGGACCGCCGGCGACAAGACCCCTGGCAACGCCTGCAGCAGCGAGTGCAGCGGCGGCTGCAGGCGCTGGGCGTGGCGGTGGCACCGCACGACCCGCCGCGCGCGCGGGCGGCCCGTGTGCGCGCGGCGCTGGGTGCGGCAGGCGAAGGCCTGGCGGCGGCGCTCGACGCACTGGACCGCGAACGCTATGCGAGCCCGGCCCCCGACACGACGCCGCGGCGCACCTGGTGGCGCGACTTCACAGCGGCGGCACGTGCCGCGGCGCGCCTGCAGGCACGCTGAGGGCCGGCCGATCGCGCTGCCGATAATCGGCCATGCGCCCGCCCACCGCCCTGCCCTGCCTGCTCGCGCTGGCCCTTGCCGCGCTGGCCCTGTCGGGCGCCCCCGGGGCGGCCCAGGCCGCGCCGCGCAAGCACCACCGCGCCGCGCCGCAGGCCGACCCCGCCTACGGTGCCCGCGCCGACCTGCTGCTGTTCGCCGACGAGGTCGCCGCCCGCCGCGGCCTGCCGCGCGCATGGCTGGCGCAGCAGCTGGCGCAGGCCCACCGCGTCGAGGCCGTGCGCAGGCTGATCATGCCGCCGCCGGCGGGCACGGCGAAGAACTGGGCGGCCTACCGCGCGCGCTTCGTCGAGCCGCGGCGCATCGAAGCCGGCGTCGCCTTCTGGCAGGCCCAGGAAGGGCCGCTGGCGCAGGCCGAGCAGCGCTACGGCGTGCCGGCGGCGGTGGTGGTGGCGATCATCGGCGTGGAGACCTACTACGGCCGCCTCACCGGCAGCTTCCGCACCCTGGACGCGCTGGCCACGCTGGCCTTCGACTTCCCGCCCGGCCGCAAGGACCGCAGCGCCTTCTTCCGCGGCGAGCTGGAAGAGTTCTTCGTGCTCTGCGCCCGCGAAGGCAGCGACCCGCAGGCGGTGCGGGGCTCCTACGCCGGCGCCATCGGCCTGCCGCAGTTCATGCCCGGCAGCATCAACCGGCTGGCCGTCGACGGCGACGGCGACGGCCGCATCGACCTGCTGGCCAGCCCCGCCGATGCCGTGGGCAGCGTGGCGCATTACCTGGCCGACGCGGGCTGGCAGAGCGGCCTGGCCACCCACCACGCGGTCGGCGCACCGGCCGATGCGGCGGCACGCGCCACCCTGCTCGCGCCCGACATCGTGCCCAGCTTCAGCGCCGCGCAGTTCGCCGCGCAGGGGGCGGCGCTGGACGACGAAGGCCGCGCCGAGACCGGCCTGCTGGCGCTGGTGGAGCTGCAGAACGGCGGCGCGCCGCCCAGCTACGTCGCCGGCACGCGCAACTTCTACGCCCTGACGCGCTACAACTGGAGCAGCTACTACGCGATGGCGGTGATCGAGCTCGCGCAAGCCCTCGTCCAGGCCCGGGCCTCGCGCTGAGGCGTGCCCGGGCCGCCAGCCCGACCCGACCGATGGGCAAGCCATGCCCGCGCGCAGTACGGCAGCCGCGATGCCGAGCCACGCCGGGAAACAGGGGTCCCGGTCTGAGGCGGTGCAGAAATCTCGTCGGCGGCGGTCAACCGGGATCGCGGCCTCGGCGTTTTCACCTCAAGCCCGGCACGTGCCGGGATCGCTCTGCGGATTCGGAGCCTCTCGAATCCGGTTGAATGGTGAAACCTTCATGACCAAGAACATCCTGCTCGCCGCCCTGCTGTCCACCGCCGCTGCCGTCAGCTTCGCGCAAGCTCCGGCCAAGCCCGCCGCCCCGATGGCCACCCCGGCCGCTGCCGCCGCGCCTGCCGCCCCGGCCGCCGCCGAAACCAAGGCCGCCCCCGCCAAGAAGGCCAAGAAGCACGCGAAGAAGAAGGCCAAGGCCGAAGCGCCGGCCAGCAAGTAAGTCAGCCCGGCGGCGCGTCGCGCCGGTGAAAGGGGCCGGAGCAATCCGGCCCTTCTTCCTTGGCGCCGGCGCCCTTCAGGGCCTGGGGCCGGCAGCCACGCGCTTGAAGAAGTCGTGGATGCCGCTCTCGCCCATGTGGCGTGCATCGGCCAGTTCGCCGGACCGGGTCGCGTACAGAAGTTCGCCCTTGGCCGACAGCACGGCCACGGCCGGGATGCCCTGCTTCAGCGGCACGCCGTAGGCTTCGGCGACGTCGACATTGCGGTTGAAGCGGCCGACGTCGACCTTGACGACGCGGAAGTCGCGGGCGATCAGCGGCGCCGCCTCGCCGGACTTCATCGCCAGGTCCAGCACCTTGCAGTCGGGGCACCAGTTGGCGCCGAAGACGACGATCAGCGGCACCCGGGCTTGCGCCGCCGCGGCCTGTGCGCCGGCGATGGCCAGGCGGGCGTCGGCGGCCTCGTCGTAAGGACCGTCGGCGGCCTGGGCGGCCAGCGCCAGCAGCAGCGAGGCGAAGACGAACAGGGTCTTCATGCGTCGTGGGGGCCGCGGCATTCAGGCCGCCATCGGCACCAGGAAGTCGCGGCTGATGCCCACCCCGAGGTCGTTGACGCGGTCGAGGAAGGCCGTCAGGTAGGCGTGCAGCCCGGTGGCCAGGATCTCGTCGATGCGGCCGTACTGCAGGTCCGAGCGCAGGCGGCCGGCACGGCGCAGCGTCTCGCTGCTCTGCTCGTTGGCCACCATCTCCAGGTTCTGCACGACGTCGTTCATGCAGGCGGCCAGCGAACGCGGCATGTCCGGGCGCAGGATCAGCAGTTCGGCCACCTTCTCGGGCCGGATGACGTTGCGGTAGACCTTGCGGTAGATCTCGAAGCCGGAGACCGAGCGCAGGATGGCGCTCCAGTGGTAGAAGTCGACCTCCAGCCCTTCCTTGGCCGTGCTGGGGCCGAAGTAGTCGCCGCCGGCCAGGGCCTGGAACTTCACGTCGAGCAGCCGCGCCGTGTTGTCGGCGCGTTCCAGGAAGGTGCCGATGCGCAGGAAGTGCAGCGCCTCGTCCTGCAGCATGGTGCCCACGGTGACGCCGCGCGAGAGGTGCGAGCGGAACTTCACCCATTCGAAGAAGCTGCTGGGGTCGCGCTCGAAGGCATCGCCGGCGAGCATGCGATTGAATTCCAGCCAGGTCTGGTTCTGGGTCTCCCAGACCTCGGTCGTGAGCGCGCCGCGCACGGCGCGCGCGTTCTCGCGCGCCGCGTGCAGGCAGGCGACGATGCTCGACGCGTTGCTGGCGTCCCTGACCATGAAGTCCATGACGCTGCGCGCGCTGACCTCGGCGTGGGTCTTCGAATAGCTGCCCGTCAGCTCGCTGATCGAGAGCAGCCCGCGCCAGCCCTGCTCGGCCATGTCGGCGCTCTGCGGCAGCAGCGCCGTCTGGTAGTTGACGTCGAGCATGCGCGCCGTGTTCTCGGCGCGCTCCATGTAGCGCGCCATCCAGAAGAGGTGGTCGGCCGTGCGTGAGAGCATGATCATTCCTCCGCCTTCAATCTTCCAGCACCCAGGTGTCCTTGGTGCCCCCGCCCTGCGACGAGTTGACGACCAGCGAGCCTTCCTTCAGCGCCACCCGCGTCAGCCCGCCCGGCACCATCTGCACCGTCTTGCCCGAGAGCACGAAGGGCCGCAGGTCGATGTGGCGCGGCGCGATGCCGCTTTCGACGAAGGTCGGGCAGGTCGACAGCGCCAGTGTCGGCTGCGCGATGTAGTTCGTCGGGTTGGCCTTGACCACGCCCTTGAACGTCTCGATCTCGGCCTTCGTCGCCGCCGGGCCGACGAGCATGCCGTAGCCGCCGGCGCCGTGCACTTCCTTGACCACCAGCTCGCCCATGTGGTCGAGCACGTACTTCAGGTCGTCGGCCTCGCGGCAGAGGTAGGTGGGCACGTTGTTGAGGATGGGCTTCTCGCCGAGGTAGAACTCGATCATCTTCGGCACGTAGGGGTAGATGCTCTTGTCGTCGGCGATGCCGGTGCCAATGGCGTTGGACAGCGAGATGTTGCCGGCGCGGTAGACGTCGAGCAGGCCGGCACAGCCCAGCGTGCTGTCGGCCCGGAAGGCCTTGGGGTCCATGAAGTCGTCGTCGACGCGGCGGTAGATCACGTCCACGCGCTTGGGGCCTTGGGTGGTGCGCATGAAGACGAAGCCGCCCTGCACCACCAGGTCCTGGCCTTCGACGAGTTCGACGCCCATCTGCTGGGCCAGGAAGGCGTGCTCGAAGTAGGCGCTGTTGTACATGCCGGGCGTCAGCACGACGACGGTGGGCTCGTTGATGCCCGCCGGCGCCACTGCGCGCAGCGTTTCCAGCAGCAGGTCGGGGTAATGCGCGACCGGCGCGATGCGGTGCATGCTGAAGAGCTCGGGGAACAGCCGCATCATCATCTTGCGGTTCTCGAGCATGTAGCTCACGCCGCTGGGCACGCGCAGGTTGTCTTCCAGCACGTAGTAGTGGCCGCTGCCGTCGGCATGGCCGGCGCGAACGATGTCGATGCCGGCGATGTGCGAATAGACCTTGCCCGGCAGGTCCACGCCCATCATCTCGGGGCGGAACTGCGAGTTGCGCAGCACCTGCTCCTGCGGCACGACGCCGGCCTTGAGGATCTCCTGGTCGTGGTAGACGTCGTGGAGGAAACGGTTCAGCGCCGTCACGCGCTGGCGCAGGCCGGCCTCCATCGCCGTCCACTCGCCCTTGGGGATGACGCGGGGGATGAGGTCGAAGGGAATCAGGCGCTCGGTGCCGGAGCCGTCCTCGTCCTTGGCGCCGTAGACGGCGAAGGTGATGCCGACGCGGCGGAAGATCATCTCGGCCTCGTCGCGGCGGGCCTGCATCAGCTCGCGCGGCTGGCGGTCGAGCCAGCGTTCGTAGACCTTGTACTGCTCGCGCACCTCCCGCGTCGGGCTCTGCATCTCGTCGAATGGCGACTTCATGGTGTTCCGCTCTCCTCAGGGGTCCTGCTAAGCAACTCGCGTTCCGGCGTGGCTTCGCGCAGCGCGCGCGTCGTCACGCCGACGCTCAGGGTGTGTTCGCCGCCGCCGCGGATGACGCCGCGCAGCGGCGTCACGTCGCCGAAGTCCCGCCCCACCGCGACCCGCACGTGGCCGCTGCCCGGCACGAGGCCGTTGGTGGGGTCGAGGTCCAGCCAGCCGGCGTGGGGGCCTTCCGCCGGCACGCCTGGCGTGCCGGGGCACCAGGCCTGGACCCAGGCATGCGAGGCGTCGGCGCCCTGCATCGCCGCGCCGCCCTCGGGCGCGTGGGTGAGCAGGTAGCCGCTGACATAGCGCGCCGGCAGGCCCTGCATGCGCAGGGCGCCGGCCATCAGGTGGGCGAAGTCCTGGCAGACGCCGCGGCGGGTTTCCCAGACCTCGGTCAGCGGGGTGTCGATGTCGGTGCTGAGCGACTCGTAGGCGAAGTCCTCGTGGATGCGCTGCATCAGCTCCAGCGCCGCCGCCGCCACCGGCCGTCCGGGCGTGAAGGAGACGGCGCCGTAGTCGCGCAGCTCCGCCAGCCGCGGCACGAACGGCGAGGGCAGCGCGAACTCCACCGCCGGCTCGAAAGGGCCGCGCGCGACATAGCGCAGCATCGCGGCCAGGCCTTCCCAGGCCGGCCCGGCGTCGGCACGCAGGGCGGCAAATCGCGGCGCCACGCGCACACGGCTGGTGGCACGCACGCGCAGTTGCTGGTGCGGCGTGGCCAGGCTGAAGTGGCGCTCGGCATTGCCCATCGCGTCGTGGCCGGCGCGCATCTGCGCCGGCGCGGGTTCGACGTCGAGCTCGAAGGACAGCAGTTGCTGGTGCGCGTCCTGCAGCGGCTGCAGGTGCGCCAGGTGGTGGGCCAGCGACACCGGGGCGGCGTAGTCGTAGCGCGTCTCGTGCAGCACTTCGAGCAGCATCGTCAGACCCTCTGGTCGCTGCCGTGGGCGAGCGTGAAGTAGCGCTCGCCGACGCGGTCGGCAAGCGCCGAGGCGCGCCTGGCCAGCGTCGCCGACAGCGAACGCAGGGCCTGCGCGATGGCCGCGTCGTCGGCGCCGCGCAGCGATTCCAGCGTCAGGCCGGCACCCTCGGCGGGCAGCATGGCCAGCAGCCGCTGCAGCGTCTCGGGGTCGCCGGGCAGCTTGCCGATCTCGGTGCGCAGGCGGCGCAGCACGCCGGCAAAGGCGCGCGGGTTGGCGCTGTCCAGCACCAGCAGGTCGGCCAGCGCCAGCAGGTCCTCGTGGCGCTGGTAGCGGGCGCGGAAGGTGATCACGCTGTCGAACAGCTCCAGCAGCAGCTCGATGCCGGCGACGCTGGCCAGCGCCTGGGCGTCGACGAAGGCCTGCAGCCGGGTGGCCACGCCGATCAGCCGCTCGAGCAGGCGGCCCACGGTGAGCAGCCGCCAGCCGTGGTCGCGCGTCATGCGGTCGGTCTGCGCGCCGGTCACGGCCGCCAGCTGCAGCGCCAGGCGGTCCAGCGCCGGCAGCACCACGGGCAGCGTCGGCAGTTCGTCGCCCTCGGTCTGCAGCGCCAGCGCGAAGGCTTCGCGCATGCTGCGGATGAGGCCCCAGTGCTCGGAAGACAGGCGCTCGCGCAGCGCCATCGTCGTCCGGTCCAGCGCCGCCAGGTTGTAGGCGATGCTGGTGGCGCCCTTGGCCGGCTCGAGGTTGGACAGGCCGGCCAGCACCGCGCGTTCGAAGAGCGTCGCCGACTGCACGAGCGTGGGCACGCCGTCGGGCGCCAGGCCCACCTTGACGGCCAGGGCCGACAAGGCCTGCAGCACCACGGGCGGCGCGTCGTTGTCGGCGTCGATGAGCGACAGCGTGGCGCGCGCCAGCCGCACCAGCTGCTCGGTGCGCTCGGTGTAGCGGCCGAGCCAGAACAGGTTCTCGCCGGTGCGGCTGCTGACCGGGCGCCGGCGCTGCGCGATGTCGTCCACCTGCAGGCGCTGCGGCAGCATGCTGAAGGTGTCGACCGGTCCGTCGGTGAGCACCCAGGTGTCCAGGCTGGTGCCGCCGCGCTGCATGCTGACGCTGCCGTCCTCGCGCCGCGCCACCCGCGTCATGCCGCCGGGCAGCACATGCCAGCGGCCGCCGCCGTCGGCAATGGCATACACCCGCACCATCGCCGGGCGCGGGCCGATGGCACCTTCGCCCCAGATGGGTGCGCGCGAGAAGCGCAGCCGGCCCTGCAGGGTCCAGGCGTCGGGGTCGTCTTCGATCGCGGCGTCGTCGCGCTCGCGCACCTGCGAGGTCCGGCCGTTGCCGGGGAAGGTGCTGCGCACGATCTTGTCGGCCAGCTGCTCGCGCGCGTCGGCCCAGGCCGCGGCCTCGCCGCACCACCAGGTGGGCAGCGAGGGCAGCTGCAGCGGCTCGCCGGTGAGCCGCAGGGCGATGCCGGGCATGAAGCCCTGGAGGGCCGGCGACTCCAGGAAGGCGCTGCCCAGCGCGTTGGCCATCACCACCGTGCCGGCGCGCGCCGCCAGCAGCAGGCCCGGTACGCCGAGGGCGCTGTCGCTGCGCAGCTCCAGCGGGTCGCACCAGTCGTCGTCGAGCCGGCGCAGCACGCCGTGCACCGGCTCCAGACCCTCGACGGTCTTCAGGAACACGCGCTCCCCGCGCACCGTGAGGTCGCCGCCCTCGACCAGCGGCAGGCCCAGGTAGCGCGCCAGGTAGGCATGCTCGAAGTAGGTCTCGCTGTAGGGGCCGGGGGTGAGCAGCACGACGCGCGGCGTGCGTCCGTCGCCATGGCTGCCGGCGACTTCGCGTGCCGCCGCCTCCAGCGTGTCCAGCAGCCGCCGGTAGCTGCTGGCGATGTGCTGCACGCGCAGGTCGCGGAAGGCTTCCGGAAACTGCCGTGCGATGACGAGCCGGTTGTGCAGCACGTAGCCCAGCCCCGAGGGGCCCTGGGTGCGCTGCGCCACCTGCCACCAGCGGCCGTCGGGGCCGCGCGCGAGGTCGAAGGCGACGATGAACAGGCGCATGCCCGACGGTGGCTCGACGCCGATCATCGGCCGCAGCCAGCCCGGGTGGCGCAGCAGCAGCGCCGGCGGCAGCAGGCCTTCGTGGAGCAGGCGCTGCGGTCCGTACAGGTCGGCCAGCATGCGCTGCAGCAGCTCGGCGCGCTGCACCACGCCGGCTTCGATGCGCGCCCAGTCGGCGGGCTCGATCAGCAGCGGCAACAGCTCCAGCGACCAGGGCCGCGACGAGGCGCCGGGGTCGGGGTTGCCGCTGAAGACGTTGTGGGTGACGCCGTCCAGCCGGATGCGCTGCGCCACCTGGGCGACGCGGCGGTCGAGGTCGGTGGCCACGTCCAGCGCCGCTGGCGGCGGCGGCAGCGACTGCGCGAAACGAAGCCATGGCGCACGCAGCTGCTGCTCGGCGTCGCGCAACTCGTCCCACACGCCGGCCTCGGCGGGCAGCGCGCGGCCGGCGAGGGTGTGCGCGGCCGCGTCCGCCGCGGCGTGCGCGGCCTCAAACGGCAGGGAGCTCTGGGACTGGGTCTGCGGCATGCCGGCGGATCATCACACGCGCAGGTCGATGGTGAACGGATGTTCCAGGCTGGGTGTGGCGGGCGCCACGTCCATCGTCCCCGGCGTGTGGCCGATGCGGAAGAAACGGGCCAGGCGACGGCTTTCGGCCTCGTAGGCGTTGACCGGGAAGGTGTCGTGGTTGCGGCCTCCCGGGTGGGCGACGTGGTAGACGCAGCCGCCGATGCTGCGGCGGTGCCAGCGGTCGACGATGTCGATGGTCAGCGGCGCGTGGACCTTGATCGTCGGGTGCAGCGCCGAGGGCGGCTGCCAGGCGCGGTAGCGCACGCCGCAGACGAATTCGCCGATGCGCCCGGTGGGCTGCAGCGGCAGCGCGCGGCCGTTGGCGGTGACGACATGGCGGTTGCCGTTCAGGCCCGTGACCTTGACCTCCAGCCGCTCCAGCGACGAATCGACGTAGCGCGCCGTGCCGGTGCCGGTGGCTTCCTCGCCCAGCACGTGCCAGGGCTCGAGTGCGGTGCGCAGCGTGAGCTCGATGCCCAGCGTCGCGACCTCGCCGATGAGCGGGAAGCGGAACGAGAAGTGCGGCGCGAACCAGGCACCGTCGAAGGCGAAACCGGCGTCGCGCAGGTCGGCCATGACGTCGTCGAAGTCCATCTGCACGAAGGTCGGCAGCAGGAAGCGGTCGTGCAGCCCCGTGCCCCAGCGCGTCAGCCGCGTGGTGCCGCGGCCGCGGTAGGGCTCCTGCCAGAACCAGGCCACCAGCGCGCGCAGCAGCAGCTGCTGCGCCAGGCTCATGCGCGCATGCGGCGGCATCTCGAAGGCGCGCAGCTCGAGCAGGCCCAGGCGCCCGGTGGCGCTGTCGGGCGAGTACAGCTTGTCGATGCAGAACTCGCTGCGGTGGGTGTTGCCGGTGACGTCGACCAGCAGGTTGCGCAGCGTGCGGTCGACAATCCACGGCGGCACGGAACCATGCAGGCCGAGCTGGCGTTCCAGCTCGTTGAGGCCGATCTCGACCTCGTACACCTGGTCGCTGCGCGCCTCGTCGAAACGCGGCGCCTGGCTCGTCGGGCCGATGAACATGCCGCTGAAGAGGTAGCTCAGCGCCGGGTGGTTGTGCCAGTAGGTGATGAGGCTGGCCAGCACGTCGGGCCGGCGCAGGAAGGGGCTGTCGGCCGTGGTGGCGCCGCCGAGCACGAAGTGGTTGCCGCCCCCGGTGCCGGTGTGGCGGCCATCGAGCATGAACTTCTCGGTCGACAAGCGCGTGCGGTGCGCGGCGTCGTAGAGGAATTCGGTGTGGTCGACGAGCTGGGCCCAGCTTTCGGCGGGGTGGATGTTGACCTCGATGACGCCCGGGTCGGGTGTCACCGAGAGGTGCTTCAGGCGCGGGTCGCGGGGCGGCGGGTAGCCTTCGAGCACGATCTTCACGCCCAGCTCGGCCGTGGTGGCCTCGACGGCCGCGAGCAGTTCGAGGTAGTCCTCCAGGTGCAGCAGCGGCGGCATGAAGACGTAGATCACGCCGCTCTTGCCACCGTGCCTGGCCTCGGCCTTGGGGCCGTTGCCGCGCTGCGGGTCGCGCACCTCCACGCACAGCGCGGTGCGCGTGAGTTCGCCGGCCGACTCGAAGCGCTGCGGCAACGCCAGCGGGTGGCGGCCATGCGGCGTGACGGGTTCGTGTTCGGTGCCCATGCGCTCGCTGCCGGGCCCGCCGCCGTGGGCGTGGCCGGTTTCGTCGGCGCCGGCCACCACGCCATGGCCGACCAGGCCATAGGGGAAGCCACCCCTCGCGGTGCCGGCGCGCCCGGCGATCGGGCCACCGCCATCGACGGCGAAGGCGTCCTCATCCAGGCCGCCCTCGGCCTCTTCGATGCCGGCGCCCGCCGGCTGCTGCATGCGCAGCGCGGCCGCCGATGGCAGCGTGGTCAGCGGCGCGTAGGGGTCGCGCGCCAGCGCGTAGGGCAGCTCGCCGGGCTTGGCCCAGGGCAGCGAGTCCAGCGGCAGGCGCAGGCCCATCGGCGAGTCACCCGGGGTCAGGTACAGGCGCTCCTCGCGCAGGAACCAGGGCCCGGTGATCCAGGCCGGGCCGGCGAGGTGGGTCTGCCATTCGCGCTTCAGCGGCAGCAGGTAGCCCACGGTGGCGTCCAGGCCCTGCGTGAAGACGCGGCGCAGGCGCGCGCGTTCCAGCTCGTCGTCCAGCCGCGCGTCGAAGGGGTCGACGTTGACCGGCAGCCGGCGCTCGCGCCACAGGTAGTACCAGGTGTCCTCGAAGGCCGGCTGCACGAAGCGCGTGTCCAGGCCGAGGCGGCGGGTCAGCGTGTGGATGAAGCGCTGGGCATCGGCAGCGGTGTAGCGGTGCTCGTCGCGCTCGTCGGCGAACAGCGTGGGGTCGGTCCAGCAGGGCTGGCCGTCGGCGCGCCAGGCGATCATCAACGCCCAGCGCGGCAGCTGCTCGCCCGGGTACCACTTGCCCTGGCCGAAGTGCAGGAAGCCGCCCTGGCCGTACTTGGCGCGCAGCCGGTGCACGAGTTCGGTGGCCAGGCCGCGCTTGGTCGGGCCCAGGGCGTCGGTGTTCCATTCGGCCGCGTCGCGGTCGTCGACGGCCACGAAGGTGGGCTCGCCGCCCATCGTCAGGCGCACGTCCTGGCGCTTCAGGCGCTCGTCGACGGCGTGGCCAAGGTCGAGGATGGCGCGCCATTGCTCGTCGCTGTAGGGCAGCGTGACGCGCGGCGATTCGTAGATGCGCGAGACCTCCATGTGGTGCGAGAAGGTGACCTCGCACTCGTCGATGGCGCCGCTGACCGGTGCCGCGGTGCTGGGCTCGGGCGTGCAGGCGACCGGGATGTGGCCTTCGCCGGCGAGCAGGCCCGAAGTGGGGTCGAAGCCGATCCAGCCGGCGCCGGGCAGGTAGACCTCGCACCAGGCGTGCAGGTCGGTGAAGTCGCGCTCGGCGCCCGAGGGGCCGTCCAGCGACTTCACGTCGGGCTTGAGCTGGATCAGGTAGCCCGAGACGAAGCGCGCCGCCAGCCCCAGGTGGCGCAGCGTCTGCACCATCAGCCAGCCGGTGTCGCGGCAGGAGCCGCTGGCGTTCGTCAGCGTGGTCTCGGGCGTCTGCACGCCGGGTTCCATGCGGATGAGGTAGCTCACCTCGCGCTGCAGGCGCTGGTTGATGCCGACGAGGAAGTCGATGGTGCGCTGCGGGTCGAGCTTGATGCTCTCGACGAAGGCCTTGAAGCGCGGCGTCAGCTCGCCCTTGACGAGGTAGGGCACGAGGTCGTGCGCGAGCTCGGGCGGGTAGGTCGTGCCGCCCTTGTAGCTGAAGGGAAAGTTCTCGGCCTCGGGCTCGAGGAAGAAGTCGAAGGGGTTGAGCACCGACATCTCGGCCACCAGGTCGACGGTGACCTTGAACTCGCGCGTCATCCCCGGGAACACCAGCCGCGCCACGTAGTTGGCGAAAGGGTCCTGCTGCCAGTTGATGAAATGCTCGGCCGGCTCGACGCGCAGCGAGTAGCTGAGGATGCGCGTGCGGCAGTGCGGCGCCGGCCGCAGCCGCACCACTTGCGGCGAAAGGCCGACGCGGCGGTCGTAGCGGTAGTGCGTGACGTGGTTCAGCGCGACATGGATGGACACGGGCAGGGGCTCCTCGGCCTGTTCAGCCGGTCTGGCGGATCGGGACGCGGCACGGCGTCAAAGGGCATGGCCCCGGGGTCTTGCAAGCCCCGGGCCAGGGGCCGGGCGGCAACGGCGGAGTCAGGGCGGCATTGTCGCGCCTGGCGGCAGCCGATGGTGCCAATAGCGCCGACCGCGTTCGCGCTCGCACACGGCGCCTGCGGCGGCGGCCTCGCCGGCCGGCCAGGTCCAGGCGCCGCAGCGGTCGCTGCGCACCACCGCCACGCCGCGGTCGAGGTAGCGCGCGACGACGTCGGGTGCCGGGTGGCCGTAGCGGCTGCGGTAGGCGGCCTGCACCACGGCCACGCGCGGCGCCACGGCATCGATGAAGGACGCTGTGGACGAGGTGCGGCTGCCATGGTGCGGCACGATCAGCACCTCGCTGGCCAGCGCGGCGCCGGTGCGCTGCAGCAGCGCGGCTTCCTGCGCGGCCTCGATGTCGCCGGTGAGCAGCAGGCTGCGCGCGCCGGCCTGCACGCGCAGCACGCAGCTCAGCGCGTTGGCCTTGGGCGCCAGGGCATGGTCGCCGGGCAGCGGGTGCAGCAGCTCGAAGTGCACGCCGTCCCAGTCCCAGGCCTGGCCGGCGTCGCAGCGCTGGTGCGGCACGCCGCGCGCCGCCTGCAGGCGCAGCGGGTGGTCGTCGGCCAGCGAGCTGCTGATGCCCCGCACCGGCAGCGCCGCCAGCAGGCTGGCCGCGCCGCCGATATGGTCGCCGTCGCGGTGGCTGAGCATCAGCAGGTCGACCGCCGGCTCGCCGCGCGCCCGCAGCAGCGGCACCAGCACGCGGCCGCCGGCGTCGGCCTCGCGTGAATACTGCGGTCCGGTGTCGAAGACGAGCAGGTGCGCGGCGGTGCGCACCAGCACCGCGGTGCCCTGGCCGATGTCGGCAGCGACGACCTCGAACTGCCCCGGGCCCGGCCGCGCCAGCGGCGGCACCAGCAAGGGCAGCGCCAGCGGCAGGGCCAGCAGGCGCAGCCGCCGCGGCAGCGGCAGGATGGCCAGGGCGCCCGCCAGCAGCCCGCAGGCCACCGCCCAGGCGGGCGCGGCGGCGGCCGTCCACACCGCCAGCGGCCAGCCGGCAAGGGCCTGCAGGAAGGCCATCAGCGCCTGCACGATCCAGCCGTCCAGCACCCACAGCGGCGGCAGCAGCACGCCCAGCAGCGCCAGCGGCGTGACCACCAGCGTGACGAGCGGGATGGCCAACAGGTTGGCGACGAAGCCGACCAGCGACACCTGATGGAAGAAGACCAGCGTCAGCGGCGCCAGCCCGACGGTGGCCACCGCCTGCGTGCGCAGGCCGCCGCGCAGGGCCTGCGCGAGCCGCCCCCTGCGGCCCCCGGGCGTCGCCGGGGGCGTGGCGGTGGCGACCGGCTCGGACGCCGCGAGCAGCGCCACGGCGACGAAGGACAGCCAGAACCCCGGCTGCAGCAGCGCCCAGGGGTCCAGCACCGCCACCGCCCAGGCCGCGGCCAGCAGCACCGCATGCAGCGGCCAGCGCGCACCGCCGCTGCGCAGCAGCACCACGGTGCCGATCATCCACACCGTGCGTTGCGCCGGCACGCCCCAGCCAGCCAGCAGCGCGTAGCCGGCCGCCGCCGCCCAGCCGCCCCACAGCGCTGCCACCGGCGCCGGCAGCGCAGCGTCA
>CAIWPS010000636.1 GCA_903914615.1 uncultured beta proteobacterium
AAGGCGTGCGCACGAACATGCGGGTGGTCTTCGAGGCCGTAGCGCATCGCAACCCCTATGCCGCCGAGCAGCTGCCCGAAGACGCCTGGAACCAGCTGGTGCTGAAGGCGCTCTTCGTCGGCAGCACCTTGCACCCCATCGTCGGCCTGGATACTCGCGCCAACCCGACGCTGGCACGCATGCTGGGCGACTATGCGCACGAACGCTGGTCGGCGGGCCGGCCGGTCAGCCCCGAGCTCTGGCGCTGCGTCGGCCCCTTTGCCAGCGGGCCGCTGCTCGCCGACCTCGCCCGCGTGCTCGAAAGCGGCGACGCACGCGAGCGTGCCGCCGCGGTGCTGGCACTGCGGCTGGCCCCTGGCGCCGAGGCGCGCCAGCTGCTGGACCGCCATGCCGCCCTGCGCGACAACGTGGCCGCGCGCGGCCTGGACTGGCCTTCTATCCTCGACTTTGCTTGACCGACGGGAGAACCCCATGCGCTTCATCGACCCCCACATCCACATGTCGTCACGCACCACGGACGACTACGAACGCATGAAGGCGGCCGGCATCGTCGCCGTCATCGAGCCCGCGTTCTGGCTCGGCCAGCCGCGCACGAACATCGGCAGCTACATCGACTACCTGTCCAGCATCGTCGGCTGGGAACGCTTCCGGGCCTCGCAGTTCGGCATCCACCACTGCTGCACCATCGGCCTGAACAGCAAGGAAGCCAACAACGAGGCCCTGGCCGAGGCGGTGCTGGACATCCTGCCGCGCTACCTGTCCAAGGAAGGCGTGGTGGCGGTGGGCGAGATCGGCTACGACGACGGCAGCGCGCTGGAAGACAAGTACTACCGCGCCCAGCTCAAGCTGGCCATCGAGTACGAGATGCTGGTGATGGTGCACACGCCGCACCGCGACAAGAAGGCCGGCACCATCCGCAGCATGGAAGTGGCGGTCGAGATGGGCATGGCGCCGGGCCGCGTCATCATCGACCACAACAACGAGGAGACCGTGCGCGACGTGCTCGACCGCGGCTTCTGGGCCGGCTTCACGCTCTACCCGAACACCAAGATGGGCAACGAACGCATGGTCGAGATCGTGCGCCAGTACGGCTCCGAACGCATCTTCATCGACAGCAGCGCCGACTGGGGCGTGTCCGACCCGCTGGCGGTGCCGAAGACGGCGCGGCTGATGCTGGAACGCGGCATCGCGCCCAAGGATGTGGAGGCCACCTGCTACGGCAACGCGCTGGCGGCCTATGCCCAGAGCGGCCAGTTCGACGAGGCGCTCTGGCTGGCGCCGACGGCCGTCGACCAGCGCACCTTCTTCGAGGGCAACTCGGTGCTGCGCGGCCAGGTGCCTCGCGTCGACGCCGACGCGCCGCTGCAGGAGAGCGCCGAGGCGCTGGCCTTCAAGTAGTCGCCCCGCCCGCAGCCGAGGAGTCCGCCCCGTGAGCGCCGTCATCACCGCCCTGCCGCAGCGCACCGACGAACGGTCTGCGATGTACCTGCAGTCCTTCGCCGTGCACTACGAATACCCGGTGTGCTTCACCGAGCACCTCTTCGGGCACGACAACCCGGTGTTTCGCGACACCCTGCTGCGCCGTGAACCCGGCCGCCGCCACCGCTTCGTCGCCTTCATCGACTCCAACGTGGCGGCGTCCTTCCCCTCGCTGGCGCACGACATCGCGGGCTATGCCGGCGTGCATGCCGACGCGATGGAACTGCTGGCGCTGCCCGAGACCGTGCCCGGCGGCGAGCAGGTCAAGAACGACCCCGCGCTGGTCACGCGGCTGCAGCACCGGCTGGTGGAGCTGGGCGTGGACCGCCAT
>CAIWPS010000637.1 GCA_903914615.1 uncultured beta proteobacterium
ACCGCCCTCGGCGGCACGGTGGAGATCGACTCCGCCGAAGGCTACGGCATGACCGTGCGGGTGCGCCTGCCGCTGACGCTGGCGATCATGGACGGCATGAGCGTGGGCGTGGGCGAGGAGTGCTACATCCTGCCGCTGTCCTCCGTGGTCGAGTCCTTCCAGGTCGGCCCCGACACCATCAAGACCATCGGCGGCAGCGGCCGCGTGGTCGAGGTGCGCGACGAGTACATGCCGGTGGTGGACCTGGAACGCGTCTTCGAGGTGCCGCGCTTCGACTTCGAGCATGTCAGCAACATCATGGTCGTGGTCGAGGCCGAGGGCGGCCGCGTCGCCCTGCTGGTCGACGAACTGCTGGGCCAGCAGCAGGTGGTGGTGAAGAACCTGGAGAGCAACTACCGCCGCGTCGACGACGTCTCGGGCGCCACCATCATGGGCGACGGGCGCGTGGCGCTGATCCTGGATGTGGGCTCGCTGGTGCGCCGTTCGCGCCACTGACACCGCAGCAGCCGAACCGGAAGGCCACGACATGAACGCTGCCCTGCTGCTGCGCCACTTCAGCATCCGCCTGCGCATGCTCGGCGCCATCGCCATGGTGCTGGGCATGCTCGGCCTGCTGGGCGCGGTCGGCGGCTTCGGCGGCCTGCGCATCCAGGGCCTGCAGGAAGCCTTCAGCGCGCGCACGCTCAAGGACGTGCAGACCCTGGCCAGCGCCCGCGCCCACCTGGCGCAGGTGCGCCTGCTGGAAAAGCAGATGGTGATCGAATACGAGGACAGCGCCGCCGTGACGAAGCTGAGGCAGGCCTGGACGGCCGAGGTAGAGGCCACGCGCGGTGCGCTGTCGGCGCTGCCTCCCGCCGAGGCTGCCAGCGCCGACGCTGCCGCGGCGCAGCAGGCGCTGGCGCACCTGCAGACCTACGCCGAACGCAGCGCGCCGGTGCTGGACAACATCGCCGCCGGCGGCTACGACACCGCACGCGTCGCCGACCGCATGCTCGGCAAGGCCAAGGAGGAAATGGCGTTGGCCGAGCAGGGCATGGAAGCGCTCGGCAAGGCCGTGGCGCTGAACGCCGAAGCGACCCAGGAAGCGTTCCGCGGCACGATGAAGCAGCTGCTGTGGGTCTTCGCCGCCACCCTGGCCCTGGCGGTGCTGGTGGTGGGGCCGCTGACGCTGCTGAACTCGGTGTCCATCACCGGCCCCATCGGTTATGCGCGCCACGTCGCGCAGGCCATCGCCGGCGGCGACCTGACCCAGCCCATCCGCCATGAAGGCCGCGACGAGGCCAGCGAGCTGCTGCAGGCGCTGGACCGCATGCAGCACAACCTGCGCGACCTCGTGGGCCAGGTCCACGCGTCGTCGCAGAGCATCCAGCAGGCCAGCGCCGAGGTTGCCAGCGGCAACAGCGACCTGTCGTCGCGCACCGAACAGGCGGCCGGCTCGCTGCAGCAGACCGCGAGCTCGATGGAGCAGCTCACCGGCACCGTGCGCCACAGCGCCGACTCGGCGCGCCAGGCCAGCGAACTGGCGGCCTCGGCCGCCGGCGTGGCGCAGCGCGGCGGCGCCGTGGTGGCGCA
>CAIWPS010000638.1 GCA_903914615.1 uncultured beta proteobacterium
CGCCGCGCCGCGTCCACCCCGCCCACCGACTCGACCGCCACGGCGCGGCCGGACTGCGACGTGTAGGCCGCCACCAGCTCGGCCAGCAGCTGGCGCGTGGCCATCGAAGAAATACCGCGAAGGGGTGCTGGCATGGTGAGGAGGCGGGCGAGGCGTTCGATTCTTGTCCAGCACCGCCTATACATCAACGCGATTCCCGCACTAGCTGCTAGGCCGCGACGGCATGACAATCGAAGGGTGGATTTCAAGCAGATCGCCTACTTCGTGCAGGTGGCCGAACTCGGCAGCTTCACGCGCGCGTCCAGCGTGCTGCGCGTGGCGCAGCCGGCGCTGAGCCGGCAGGTGCGCGCGCTGGAAGTCGAGTTGCGCCAACCCCTCTTCGACCGCAACGGCCGCGGCGTCACGCTGACCGAAGCCGGGCAGCGGCTGCTGGCCCACGGCCGCGGCATCCTGCAGCAGGTGGAACGCGCGCGGCTGGACCTGGAAGACCAGCGCGGCGCGGCCTCGGGGCTGCTGTCCGTCGGCCTGCCGCCCAGCATCGGCCGCACGCTGACGGCGCCGCTGGTCGACGCCTTCCGCCAGCGTTTTCCCAAGGCCACGCTGACGATGGTCGAGGGCCTGTCGACCTACACGCTGGAATGGCTGCAGCAGGGCCGCATCGACTGCGCCGTGGTCTACAACGCCACCCCCGCCGCCGCGATCGAGCTGCAGCCGGTGCTGCAGGAAGGGCTGTTCCTGGTGTCGGCACGCGGCCCCATGCGGCCACCTTCATCGGCGGGCCGCGCGCGGCCACCTTCCTCAGACGGGCGCACACACCGGCTCGTGGGCAAGCCGGTGACGCTGGCCGAGGTGGCGGCGCGCGAGCTCGTCATCCCCAGCCGACCGCATGCCATCCGCATGCGGCTGGAAACGGCACTGGCCGAGGCCGGTCTGAAGCCGCGCGTGGGGCTGGAGATCGAAAGCGTGCCGGCCATCCTGGACCTGGTGCTGCGCCACCCGCTGCACGCCGTGCTGTCGCTCAACGCCGTGCGCGGCAGCGCGCGCGAGGCGGCCTACGCGGCCCGGCCCATCGCGACGGCGCCTGGGCAGCCGCCGCTGGCGACGACGCTTTGGATCGCCACCTCGGCGCAGCGACCGCGGGGCCCGCTGCTGGACCAAGCTGTGGCGCTGGTGGCCGAGTTGCTGCAACGGCGTCTCACGCCAGCGGGCTGAGTTGCGCATGGCAAATTTCGCGCAGCGACCATCAGCGGCAGGCATCGCCGCACCACGCCACGGGTAAGCCCTAGCCCCGCCGCCGGGGGGCGCGCGCGAGATGCCACGCCGCAGCGGCCCCGGCAGGTGCTAAGGTGGGCCACCGGCGAACCCTGTTCGCCACGGAGACCACCCTGTGCCCCAGACCGCTTCCGTTCATGCCACCCGGCTCCCCATGCTGCCCCGCGAAGCGCTGAAGGATGCGCTGCTGTCCACCGTGAACCTGCTCGAACACCGGCGCTGCGCCGAGATCGCCGAGGGCTACATCGACGGCTACGTGGCGCTGAACTGGATGGAATGGAACGGCGGCAGCCTGCGCCTGACCGTCACCGGCAGCAATATCCGCAAGCAGCTCACTTCCGGGCTGGTGTAGGTCCGCGCCAGCGGCCGCCGCCGGCTGCGCCTGCCGCCGCCGGCGCCGCTACGATCAGGGCCCCTCGCTCACCACGGGCCCTGCCATGACCGCCGCCCCCAAAGCCGCTGCCTTCGCCAGCCAGGCCGACCTCGCCGACAAGCAGGTCAGCTTCACCCAGCTGTCGCCTCACGCCTGGGCCTACACCGCCGAGGGCGACCCCAACACCGGCATCGTCGTCGGCGACGACGCGGTGATGGTCATCGACACCCAGGCCACGCCGGTGATGGCGGCCGACGTCATCCGCCGCATCCGCAACATCACCGACAAGCCCATCCGCTACGTCGTGCTCAGCCACTACCACGCCGTGCGCGTGCTCGGCGCCAGCGCCTACCGGCCCGAGCACATCATCGCCAGCGAAGACACGCTGGCACTCATCCGCGAGCGCGGCGAGCAGGACAAGGCGAGCGAGATCGGCCGCTTTCCGCGCCTCTTCCGCAACGTCGAAAGCGTGCCGCCGGGGCTGACCTGGCCCACCCTCACCTTCAGCGGCAGGATGACGCTGTGGCTGGGCAAGCTCGAAGTGCAGCTGCTGCAACTGGGCCGCGGCCACACCAAGGGCGACACCGTGGTCTGGCTGCCCGGCGAACGCACGCTGTTCAGCGGCGACCTCGTCGAGTTCGACGCCACGCCCTACGCCGGCGACGCCTACTTCAGCGACTGGCCGGCGACGCTGGACGCCGTGGCTGCGCTGCACCCGGCGCAGCTGGTGCCGGGCCGCGGCGCGGCGCTGGCCGACGAGGCGCAGGTGGCCGCCGGGCTGGCCGGCACGCGCGCCTTCATCGGCGACGTCTGGGCCAGCGTGCGCGCGGGCGCTGCCGCCGGCAAGGACCTCACGACCGTCTACCGCGAGACGATGGCCGCGCTGCGGCCGAAGTACGGCCACTGGGTGATCTTCGAACACTGCATGCCCTTCGACGTCTCGCGCGCCTATGACGAGGCCACGGCCCACCGCGACCCGCGGATCTGGACGGCCGAGCGCGACATCGAGATGTGGAAGGCGCTGGAGGCCTGAGGGGCTGCGCCGATGTCGCCGATGCTGCAGACCTACGTCTGGCCGCGCTATGCGCACCGGCCGCCGCAGGCGCCGGTGCAGCGGGCGCCGCTGGTGGTGGTGGGCGCGGGGCCGGTGGGCTTGTGCGCGGCCATCGACGCCGCGCTGCGCGGCCAGAGCGTGGTGCTGCTGGACGAGGACGACACCGTCAGCATCGGCTCGCGCGGCGTCTGCTACGCCAAGCGCACGCTGGAGATCTTCGACCGCCTGGGCGTGGGCGAGAGCGTCGTCGCCAAGGGCGTGACCTGGAACGTCGGCCGCACCTTCCACCGCGAGCGCGAGGTCTTCGCCTTCAATCTGCAGCCCGAGGCCGGCCACCGCCGCCCGGGCATGGTCAACCTGCAGCAATACCACCTGGAGCAAAGGCTCGTCGAGCGTGCGCAGGCGCTGCCCGGCGTGGACCTGCGCTGGCGCCACAAGGTGCTGGCGGTGACACCCGAGGCCGATGGCGCCTGGCTCGACGTCGAGACCCCCGACGGCCCCTACCGGCTGCACTGCGACTGGCTGGTGGTGGCCGACGGCGCAAAGAGCCCCATCCGCCGCAGCCTGGGCCTGGACATCGAGGGCCGCGTCTTCCAGGACCGCTTCCTCATCGCCGACGTCGTGCTCGACGGCGAGCCCTACCCGGCCGAGCGCACCGAGCGCCGCTTCTGGTTCGACCCGCCCTTCCACCGTGGCCAGAGTGTGCTGATGCATCGCGAGGCCGACGGCGTCTGGCGCATCGACTTCCAGCTCGGCTGGGATGCCGACCCCGAGGTCGAGAAACAGCCCGAGCGGGTCACCGAACGCCTGCGCCATCTCTTCGACACGCAGGGCTGGTCGCACATCGCCTGCACGCTGGAGTGGGTCAGCGTCTACACCTTCCAGTGCCGGCGCATGGCGAAGTTCCGCCACGGCCGGCTGCTCTTCGTCGGCGACGCGGCGCACCAGGTCTCGCCCTTCGGCGCCCGCGGCGCCAATTCCGGCGTGCAGGACACCGACAACCTGATGTGGAAGCTGGACCTGGTGCTGCGCGGCCTGGCGCCCGAGGCGCTGCTGGACAGCTTTGATGCCGAACGCACCGCGGCCGCCGACGAGAACCTGCTGAACTCCACCCGCGCCACCGACTTCATGACGCCCAAGAGCCACGCCAGCCGCGTCCTGCGCGACGCCGTGCTGGGGCTGGCGGCCGAACATCCCTTCGCGCGCGCCCTCGTCAACAGCGGCCGCTTGTCGGTGCCGGCCTGGCTGACCGGCTCGCCGCTGAACACGAGCGACGAGGACGCTTTCGCCGGCTGGATGGTGCCCGGTGCGCCGGCCGACGACGCGCCGCTGGGCCGCGGCTGGCTGCTGGCGCAGCTGCCGCCCGGGTTTGCGCTGCTGTGCTTCGGCGACGCGGCCGGTGACACGGCGGGTGAGGCGCCGGGCTCCACCCTCGAGGCCCTGGCCCGCGACCCCGTGCCGGTGCACGTGCTGCGGCTGCCGGCGCAGGGCCTGGCGGCGCAGCGCTACGACGCGCAGCCCGGCACCGCCTACCTGCTGCGGCCCGACCAGCATGTGGCGGCGCGCTGGCGCCATCCCGACGCGGCGCGGGTGCGCCGCGCCGTCGCCCGCGCGCTCGCCCAGGAGACCGACGCCCGATGAAACAGCACCTCGAACTGCAGCCCCACTTCCACACTCCCGGCGTGGAGCACCGGCACGCCTACACCGCGGGCGACGAGTTCTACGAACTGCTCGTCGAAGGCCACCGCGGCCTCGACGACGCGCAGAGCGAGCTGATGAACGCGCGCCTGGTGCTGCTGCTGGCCAACCATGTCGGCGACCTGGGCGTGCTGCGCGAGGCCATCGCCGCGGCGCGACGCGGCGCCGCGCCCGCAGCCGCAAAGGACGCGCCATGACCAGCGATCTGCTGTACCAGAGCGGCTTTGCCAACCAGTTCGAGAGCGAGGCCCGGCCCGGCGCGCTGCCGGTGGGGCGCAACAGCCCGCAGCGCCCGCCGCAGGGCCTGTACGCCGAACTGCTGTCGGGCAGCGCCTTCACCGCGCCGCGCGCCGAGAACCGCCGCACCTGGATGTACCGCCGCCAGCCCAGCGTGGTCGCCGGTGCCTATGCGCCGCTGCCGCATGCGCACTGGAAATGCGGCGCCGCGGCCGGCGAGGTGGCGCCGCCCGACCCGCTGCGCTGGCACCCGGTGCCGGTGCCCGAGGCGCCGGCCGACTTCATCGACGGCCTGCGCACGGTGGCCGTCAACGGCGACGTGCAGGCGCAGACCGGCTGCGCCGTGCACCTGGTGCTGGCCAACCGTTCGATGCAGCGCGCCTTCGTCAATGCCGACGGCGAGATGCTGGTGGTGCCGCAGCAGGGCGCGCTCTCGATCACCACCGAGCTCGGCCGCCTGCGCGTGGCGCCGGGCGAGATCGCGCTGCTGCCGCGCGGCCTGGCCTTCAGGGTCGACGTCGAAGGGCCGACGCGGGCCTATGTCTGCGAGAACCACGGTGCGCCGTTCCGCCTGCCCGAACTCGGCCCCATCGGCTCCAACGGCCTGGCCAACCCGCGCGACTTCCTGGCCCCGGTGGCGGCCTTCGAGGACCGCGCCGGGCCGGTGGAACTGGTGAAGAAGTTCGGCGGCCGGCTGTGGCGCGCGCAGGTGCGCAGCACGCCCTTCGACGTCGTCGCCTGGCACGGCAACCTGGTGCCGCTGAAGTACGACACGGCGCGCTTCATGACCCTGGGCAGCATCAGCTTCGACCACCCCGACCCGAGCATCTTCACCGTGCTCACCAGCCCCAGCGACACGCCGGGCACGGCCAACTGCGACTTCGTCATCTTCCCGCCGCGCTGGCTGGTGATGGAGGACACCTTCCGCCCGCCCTGGTACCACCGCAACCTGATGAGCGAGTTCATGGGCCTGGTCCATGGGCAGTACGACGCCAAGCCCGAGGGCTTCCGACCCGGCGGCATGAGCCTGCACAACAGCATGGTGCCGCACGGGCCCGACCGCGAGGCCCATGCGCGGGCCAGCCAGGCCGAACTGGCGCCACACAAGCTGGCCGACACGCTGGCCTTCATGTTCGAGAGCCGCTGGTGCTTTCAGCCCACGGCCTGGGCGCTGCAGGGCGGCGCGCTGGACACCGCCTACGCCGGCTGCTGGGCCGGCCTGCCCGACTTGTTCGAACCCTGAGCGCTGAACCCTGAACCCGCGGGCCGCGGCGCCCGCCGCGGAAGAGGGCCCGTGGCACCCCGCTGATTCGCGACTGGCCGCCGTACCGGCCTGCCCACAATGGGCCGTGACCATGGACGAACTGCGCCTGCAAGCCGTGGCCGCCTGCGTGGTGGCCTGGCACAACCGACACCCGCTGGCGCGGCGGATCACGCGCGACCACATCCAGGCCATCGGCTACGTCGCCCTGCCCTACGTGGCCGCCGGCAGCGCCGCCGAGCCGACACTGGAGGCGCCGCTGGACGCGGCTGCACCTGCGCCCGCCGCAGACGTCGGCGAAGGCGCCACGCTGCGCGAAGGCGCAGCGGCGCAGGCACCGCAAGGCGAGGCACCGGCCGCGACCGGGGCGCTGGCCCGGGGCGCCCTGCGTCCGGCTTTCAGCGAAGACTTTATCGCCCCGGTATCGACCCGCCGCGTGGCGCGCTGGGCGGCGCGCCGGGGCAGCAGGCTGACACCGGCGCCGGACGGGGCTCCGCTGCGCGTGGTGCAGCGCCTGGCCAGCGTGCCCGGCGTGCCGGTCACCGTGCACCTGCTTTCCGCCGCCATCGAGACCGGCACGCTGCGCGCGCGGGTGCTGGTCGGAGCGGGCGAACGCGCCGCCGTGCTCGGGCCGCGCCTGTGGAGCGGCCCACGCGTGGCTGCCGCGGCCGTCTTGCCGCTGCTGCTGTCGGCGGCGCTGCTGACGCTCTCACCATGGCCGCGAACGCAGGGGAGCGAGGCGGCGACGGCTGCCGCGTCGGCGCCCTCGGCGGTAGTGGCCGCGGCCTCAGAGCCCTCGGCGGTAATGGCCGCCGCGTCGGCGCCCTCAGCGGCAATGGCCGCGGCCTCGGAGCCCTCGGCGGCGATGGCCGCCGCGTCAGCGCCGTTGGCAGCGATGGCTGCCGCCTCGGTGCCGGTGGCGGCGTCGGCAGCGGCCATGATTGCCCCGACCACCGCCGAGGCTGCAGCTTCGGCGGTGCCCGTGGTGCTGGCGCAGGCCGCCGAGCCTCATCCGGAGCCGCGGCCGGCTGCCAAAGCCGACGGCAAGGCGGCAGTGCCTGTCGATGTCGCGCCACGCCTGGGCAAGCTCAATCTGCCGCTCATCAGCGACGAGGACAAGGCCGAAGCGAGGCGCGTGCGCCGCGCCCGCGACGAAGCGCTGGCGGCAGGGCTGCCGGCATCGAATGCGGTGACGGCGGCCGCGGGCGGCAAAGGCGAACCGCCACCCGCCGGCAGCCAGGCGGCACCGGCCTTCGCGCTGTCCACGCGCGTGCTGCGCACGCGTGCCGAAGCCGAACAGGTGCGGGTGGCCATGGATGCGCTGCTGCGTACAGTCAAGGCCAGCGAGATCCACACCGACATCCTGCCCCAGGGCGACGACTGGCGCGTCGTCGGCTGGCCCTTCGCGCGCCGCGACCTGGCCGAGCAGGCGCGCACGCTGCTGGTGGCGCGTGGCATGCGGGTGGAGATCGTCGCGTTCTGAGCATCACAAGCCCATGCCGCACCCGCCTCATCCTCCGCGCCGCTCTGAAAGCGCCCGTTCCAGCTGCACCAACGGTGCCCGGAAATAGGGGCTGACGCCCGGCTGGGCGCTGAGGGCCGCGTGCGCCTGCCGTGCCATCTGCCGCGCCAGCACCGCGCGGCCAGCGCTCAACGCGCACAGCCCGGCGACCGCCCGAGTGCGCGCGATCCAGGGGTTGATGGGCGCGCTGTCGGGCGCGTACAGGTCGACGACCGCCTGCAGTCTGGCCAGGCCCTGGGCGCGCTCTTTCAGCGCGCACAGCGCCTCGCCGCGCACCATCTCGCCGGTGTCCTGGGCCAGCGACTCGTGGCGCCCGGACCGCGCATCGAGCGGCGGCAGCCGCTGCAGGGCCGCTGCCGGATTTCCGGCAGCCAGCAGGAATCGCGCACGCGCTACGTCGGCTGTCTGGTCGTATTGGCGCTTGGACCCGGGCTCGCTGCGATCTACGCCCGAGGCAGGCATCCCGTCGATGGCGGCCAGGGCCTCGGCGTGACGGCCCTGCATGCCCAGGTTCCAGGCGATGCGGATGCCGTCGGCGGCCGCCGACGGCGTCTGCCCCTGGCCCATCTGGCCGAGCAGGTCGCGCCCCTGGCGCAACTGCTCGTCGGCCAGTGCATGCTGCCCCGCGCTCATGGCGACGATGCCGCGAATCATCGCCAGACCGCGGCGTGGCATGAGGGCGTCTGCGGGCGGGTGCAGTCGCGCGGCGGCGCTTTCGACGAGGCGGCTGGCCTCCCCGACGTCGCCCCACTGGCCGCACATCAGCCCGAGGTACAGATCGACCGTGGCGGCGATGGACGCCGGCACCATGGGCCCGGCCTCGGCGAGGAAGCGCCGGTCGCCTTCGACCAGGGCACGCGCCTGCTCGAAGGGCACCCAACCGCCGCGCGCCAGGAAGCTGGCGAAGTCGGACTCCACCAGCGCGGCGCGTATCTCGTCGGCGCCGCCGCGCTTGCGCAGCGCGGCCAGCACGGCCTCGCGCGGCGCCCTGGATTCCGCCTCGTGGCCATGCCGCAGAAGGTTCCAGGCCAGGGCCAGCCGGATGTCGATGGCCGTGCGCGACAGCGGGCCTTCGGCCGCCAGCGCCTCGGCCACGCCGGCTTCGTAGGCACGGGTCGCCGCGTCGGAACGGTTGCCGACATACAGCAGCCGGGCGCGCAGGTTCCAGGCCAGGGCCCGGTCGGTACTGGGCGCGGATGCGGCGCGGCCCAAGGCGGACTCGATCCCGCCCAGTTCGCTGTCGGCGTCGGCGACCCGGCCCAGCTTCTCGAGCCCAGCCGCCGCCTGCAAGCCGGCGTGCAGGCGCAGCGCGGCGTCGCCGGCCGCCAGCGCCACCGCCTGGCGCGACAGCGTTTCTGATTCGCGATAAAGCTGTTGGTCGAAGGCCGCCCGCGCCTGCAGCGACAAGGCGCGGGCCACGTCCGCGTCGGGGGCGTGGATGGCCCGCAGCGTGGCCACCTGCCGCGCCGCATAGCGCTCGGCCTCCTGGCCAGCGCCCATGTCGGCAAAGATCGTTGCTACCACGCCATAGAGCTCGGCCTGCAGCGGCGCGGGCTGCGGGAAGTGGTCATCGATGATCTTGACGCCGTGGTCCAGCAGAGCGCGTGCCGGCAGACCACGCAGGTCGGTGCGCTGCGCCGAGTCGAGGCGGAAGACATCGACCAGGAATTCCTTGACCACGCGCTCGCGCTCGGCCGCTTCATGGGCGCGGCGCGCCTGCAGCCAGGCCGCCGCGGCGCCACCCAGCAAGGCGCAGGCCACGACGGCCGCCGCTGTCAGTCCCATGCGGTGCCGCCAAAGGCGCTTGCGCAGGCGGTAGCCGGCGCTGTCGGGGCGCGCGCTCACGGGTTCCCGTCGCAGGTGGTGCTCTATGTCCTGCGCCAGCGCGTCGGCGGTGGCGTAGCGCGCCGCGGGGTCACGCTTCATGGCCTTGGCCAGGATGGCGTCGACCTCGCCACGCAGGGCGCGCGCGGTGGCCGGCTCGGTGACGCGGCTGCTCGCCGCGGCGGCGTCGCCCTGCAGGATCGCGTCTTCGAGCGCGCCGCGCGTGTTGCGCCGCGGACGCAAGGGCAGCGTGCCGGTGAGCAACTCGTACAGCAGCACGCCCAGGCTGTAGATGTCGGCCGCCACGGTGACCGGATCGCCGGCGATCTGCTCTGGCGCGGCATACAGCGGCGTCATCAGGCTGCCGGCCTGCTGCGTCAGGCCGGGCGCGTCGCCAGTGTCTTCCTGCAGCAGCTTGGCGATGCCGAAGTCCAGCAGGTGTACCTGGCCGTCGGCGGTGACGAGCACGTTGGAGGGCTTGAGGTCGCGGTGCACGACCAGCCTGCCATGGGCGTAGGCGACGGCCCGCGCAACCTGCACGAACAGGCGCAGCTTCTCGGCCACCGACATCGCCCGGGCGCTGCACCAGGCGTCGATGGCCTGGCCGTCGATGTACTCCAGTGCCAGGTAGGGCCTGCCCTGGGCGTCCAGGCCGGCGTCGTAGAGGCGGGCAATGTTCGGGTGCTCCAGCCGCGCCCCGATGTCGCGCTCGCGCGCCATGCGGTGCGCCAGGCCTTCGCCCCACAGCCCGCGCGGCAGCTTCAGCGCCACATCGCGGCTGAAGCTGCCGTCGGCGCGCTCGGCGAGCCACACGGTGCCCATGCCGCCGCGGCCGATCTCGCGCAGCAGCCGGTAGGGGCCCACCCGTTCGCCGGGCCGCGTCAGCGCCTCTCCGCGTCCCAGCCAGGGCAGCGTCAGCGGCGGGCCGGCAGCGGACGCGCCGGCCAGCATCTCTCGCAGGGCCGACCCCAGGTGCCGTTGCGCCTCGGGCAGCGCCTGCAGCCAGGCTTCACGCAGCGCTGCGGGCAGGGCCAGCGCTTCGTCGAGCAGCAGGCTCAGGGCCGTGATGTCGGCGCTGGTCAGCGGCATGGCGGCGGGTGCGGAATGCCCTTCGCGGTCAGCGCGCGCTCAGTCCCTGAGCAGCGCCTCCAGCAGCAGCCGCGCCTTCTCCCAGTTGCGGCGCACGGTGCGCTCGTTGTGGCCGAGCGCGTCGGCGATCTCGGCTTCGCTGTAGCCGCCGAAGTAGCGCATCTCCACCACCTGGGCCAGCCGCGGTTCGGCCCGCGCCAGGGCGTCCAGCGCCTCGTGCACGCGCAGCACCTCGTCCTCGCCGCAAGGCAGCGTCTCGGCGCACTGCGTGTCCAGTGTCAGGCGGTCGAGGTCGCCGCCACGGCGTTGCGCGCGGCTTTCGCGCACGGCGTCGACGATGACCGAGCGCATCACCTTCGACGCGTAGCCGAAGAAGGCGCGGCGGTCGGCGCCACGCAAGCGCATGCCGCCCACGAAGCGCAGGTAGGACTCGTGCACCAGCGCCGTGGTGTCCATGCAGTGACTGCGGCCGCCGTCGAACAGCCGCGAACGCGCGAGCCGGCGCAATTCCGGGTAGGCAGCAGCGAACAGCGCGTCCTGGGCCTCGCGTTCGCCGGCGTTGACGCGTTCGATGAGCTCGTTGAAGTCGCGAATGGTCACCCTCCCTGGCGGCCTTCGGGCATCGTAGGCGTGGGCATCTGGGGAAATGTTGCTGGACTGTGTTCGTGGGGGCCGGCCGCTGCCAGGCAGCAGGGCGCGGTGCCATGTCCGGTTGCGACGCCGCATTCCGTCTTGACAGGTATGGGCAGCCCAGAACGCGCTGGCACTGCCCTCAGCACAGGGAGCCCACCATGTATTCAGCGAGCTCGCCGTCATCCTTGCGCCACTGTGCCGCCGCTTCACGAGGGCACCGGTGCTGGCTTACGGCCCTGTTCTTGGTGTGCGCGGGCGGCCTGGGCACGGCCCGCGCCCAGGCCGTGCCCGCACTGTTACTGACTGGCGACGCCACGTCGACCATCGTCTATTCGCTCTACCCGTCGCCGGGCATCGTCGAGGCCTTCTTCAGCGCGCGTGACACCGCGGCCCCTCCTCCGTATGGCGGCAATGGTGCGGGAGCCACCGACGCGAGCGGCCAGACCGTCGTCATGCAGCTCAACTATGTCGATGCCACCAGCCCGCTGGTGCCCTACCCGGCGGGCTCGGCTGGCTGCGGGCTGGACTGCGTGCAGAAGCTCAGCGGCTCGGGCGCGCTGACCGTCATCAACCCCGCCAACAACACCACCGAGCTGACCGGCAAGCTGGGCGCCATTGCTGGCGAGACCGACGCCATCTTCGCCCTGCCGGGGGGCAGCAGCGCCGTGGTCCAGATCGGCTTCCAGGCCGCGGGTGCGGCGCCCGAGTACCTGCTGCTGGCCGGCAATACCACCGCGCCGGTCTCGGCCTGCACCCTGTCGCCGTTCGGCAGCTGCGCCAACGCGCCCTACAACGGCGCCCAGGCGCAGTATTTCAACAGCTTCAGCCTCGACTGGACCGTCACGCTTTCGACAACGCCCTATGTGCCTTCGGTGCCCGAGTTGCCGACTTCGTTGCTGCTGCTGGCCGGCGCCGTCATGTTGCGAACCACACGCGGCGCAAGGCATGGGTCATGAATCGACTTGCGGCCGAGCCCTATTCCATATTACTCAATCCAATTGGAGCCGACACATGAAGACATCCTTGTTCGTCACAGCAACGACGTTGTTCGCGCTGGCGTGTCCGGCCGCGATGGGACAGACCGTAACCCTGAACTACACGGGCGTCATTACGAGTGCGAGCGGCACTTATTCCGCACTCAATCCGAGCACACCCGGGTCCGGCGCGCAAGTCAGCGGCACTTACACTTTCAATCTGGGCGTGACCTTGCCGCCCGATGGCAGCAATGGAGTCTTGACCACAACCGGGACATTGGGCAGTCTCAGCGCCAATGGCTGGTCAGTTGGCGTGGAAGGCGGCATTTATTTCGGCTACCTTCCGACGAACGTTCAGGTATTCCAATCCACGACCAACATACAGGGCTCCGGCATCTCCTACAAGACCGCCGCTCCCAACGCCACCATGGTTCAGAGCGGCGCCAGTGGCTACGACCAAGGCGATATCTTCGGCGCCAGCGAGGAAGTTGCGACAGGCGGGTATCAATCAATCACCAGCGAGTCCGATTCGGTCCTTCACATCAGCACTTGCTATCCGGCAAGTTGCTTCTCTGCCAACGGCGTTCCGCAACTTGCCGCCACGTCGATTGCCACCGGGGAATTCGAGGTTTGCAACGGCACCTGCGGCGTCGTGGACTACAAACTTACCTCCTTGACACCGGCGGTGCCTGAGCCGACCACTTGGCAGATGCTGCTGGCAGGCTTGCTAACGTTGGTTCCGAGAATTCGTCTGGCCGCTGGGCGTGTTTGTAAAGCAGAGGCTCACGGCCGGTCCAGGCGTGAGTTTCCAATGCCGGCTGCGCCGCAGGGATAGGCCGCATCCAGCCCCCGGGCGGCGAAAGGGCGCGCCACCCCGCCGCGTCTGCTTCGGTCGCGCGTATCCGTCTGATCCACAGAACAGGACCGCGCCGCGGTCTCCCGCGGCATCGGCCACCCGCCTTGGAGCTAGCCCATGAGGAGCCATCGGACCGCCCATCGCACCTCTGCAGCAAGTGTCGATGCCGTCTCGCTCGCCGCGCGAACGAGATGGCTGAAGAGGTCGCCGCCACGGGCCGTGGCGGCGTTGTTGCTGTGCTACTGCCTCGCCGCAGCGGCTGCGGATACAGCGAAGAACCTCGTCGCCATCTTCCACGGCGAGACCATCGGGCACATGAGCCTGAACTGGAAGGGCAATCGGCTTGACACCGATGCGCGCTTCGACGAAAACGGCCGCGGTTCCAAGATACGCGAGCATCTGGTGCTGGGCGCCGACGGGTTGCCGCGCCACTGGCAGATCGAGGGCAACTCCTGGGTCGGCGCGCCTGTCGACGAGGTCTACGACTGGGACGGCGCCCGCGCGCGCTGGAAGTCGCTGAACGACGAAGGCAGCGCCGAAAGCGCCGCCCCGCATTTCTACCTGGCCAACGACTCCGTGCTGATGATGGCAGCGCTGCTGCCGCCACTGATCGCCGCGCGCGACCATAACCTGCCCGCCTGGCCCGCCGGCCACATCGGGGCGCGCAAGCTGCGCGACGTCCAGGTCGGCGCCCGGCACCGCGCGGTCGCCGTGTGGGAGGTGACAGGCCTGGACATCGTGCCTTCGTTCGTTCTCGCCGACGCGGCGGGCAAGTTCCTGGGTGCGATCTTCTCGAGCGGCGCAGTCATCCCAAGCGACTGGGCCGAGAGCGCCGCCGACTTCAGCCGCCTGGCACGAGAACTCGACGACCAGGCCCTGCACGAACTCGCGCAGGGACTGCTGCACCGCTGGGACGTCCCGGTGGTGCTGCAGCATGTGCGCGTGCTCGACGCGCTGGCCGGCACGCGCTCAAGCCCGACGACGGTGATCACCTATCGCGGCCGCATCACGGCGATCGCTCCCGACCTTCAGCCGCCCGATGATGCGGTCGTCGTTGACGGCGAAGGCGGCACGTTGATGCCGGCACTGATGGACGTGCACGCGCACATCGACGGCTGGGACGGTCCGCTCGAGCTCGCCGCCGGAGTCACCGGCGTTCGCGACATGGGTAACGACAACGCCTTGCTGCTCGAGCGATCGCGCGCATTCGATGCCGGCGAACTGGCCGGGCCGCGCATCGTGCGGGCCGGCTTCCTAGAAGGGCGCAGCCCGTACTCGGCGCACCACGGCTTCATCGTCGACAACGTCGACGCGGCCGTGGACAAGGTGCGCTGGTACGCCGACCACGGCTACTGGATGCTGAAGGTCTACAACTCGGCTGCGCCCGCCTGGGTCGCGCCGATGGCGCGCGAGGCGCACCGCCTGGGCATGCGCGTGGCCGGCCATGTGCCGGCCTTCATGAGCTCCGAGCAGGCGATACGCGACGGCTACGACGAGGTCACGCACATCAACCAACTATTGCTGAGCCTGGTCATCGACCCGGCCCATGACGACACGCGGACGCCTTTCAGGTTCACCGCACTGGGCGAGCGCCTGGGCGGCCTGGACCTGCAGGGGCCCGCGTTCCGCGCGCTGCTGGCGCTGATGCAGGAAAGGGGTACCGCGCACGACCCGACGATCACGGTCTTCTACAACATGCTGATGGCGCGGCGCGGCCAGACGGTGGTGTCCGACGTGCCCTGGCTGGACCATTACCCGGTCGTCGTGCAGCGTGCGCGGCGCACGCAGATCCTCGACATGAAGCCGGGCGAGGACGCGGCCTACCGTGCGTCGGCGCAGAAGCTGCTGGACGCGCTGAAGGCACTGCACGACGGTGGCATCCGCATCTTTCCCGGCACCGACGACGGCCCGGTCGGCGTGACGCTGCACTCGGAGCTCGAGTCGTGGCAGCGCGCGGGCATCGCGCCGGCGGAGATCCTGCGCATCGCCACCGCGGGCTGTGCGCAGTATTTCGGCATCGACCAGAACTACGGCGCAGTCGCGCGCGGCAAGAGCGCCGACCTGATCCTGGTGCCGGGCGACCCGACGGCCGACGTCGGCGCGCTGCGCCAGGTGCGGTTGGTCATGAAGGACGGGGCGGTGATCTTCCCAGACGAGGTGTACCGCGCTTACGGGATCGAGCCCTTCTCGTCGCGGCCGCCGATGCTCGCTCCGGCGGCGGCGAGCGCGCCGGGTGCACGTGGCCGCGGCCCGGCCGTCGACCTGCCATCCTGACATCAATGGTCCCCAACACCCGAAGGGCAGCCGACCATGAGACACCAGATCGCGTTTTCCACGTGCTGGGCTGATCCGCTCGGTTCGCTCAGCCGGCAGGCGCCAAAGCCGATCACCTGCTTCGTTGCTTCGCTCGAGACCGCTTCGGGCCCCGGTGCCATTCAGGGTCTGGTGAAGCTGTATCAGCAGTCGCCGCAAGGGGGAGCATGGACCTTGGTCCTGGCCCCTGGCATGCCGAGATCGCTGGTCAACAGCGGAAGGGGATTCGTCTCGATCTGCGGCTTGAACAACATCCTGATTGGCCTGGGTGCCGACGGCTTCATGTACATGTCGACGTATTCGCAAGCACTGGGCTGGTGGGGTGGATTCGAATTGATCCAGCCCGCGGTGCCACCCGGATCGCCAGCCTATGCCGCTGCCTCCATCAGCGAATTCAGCGCCCAGGTGGTGCTGTTCAATTGGCAGGCGGTTCTGGTCATTGCGGCCGTTGCCTCTTCGCCTGGCACGATCGGGCCCGGTGGCGGCCTGAATTTCGATTCGCGGTTCTTTTGCTACACGCAGAACCTGAGCACCCAGACCGCAGGAAACTGGTCGCCCATTTCCGTTGGCATTTCCAACGCCAGGCTGCCGTCGCTGGGCTGGACGGACTTGAACATCGCCGCGACTGGGAACATGGGCGTCAGTCTTCTGGGTGCAAGTGGTGGTCAGGCAGGGCCGGGTGCCATCTTCGGCTGGTCGAGTTCGGATGGCGTGCGTTGGAACTCCGCCATTTTTCAGAATCCGACCCAGCCGGCCTGGTTCACGCCAGCGCCGGTACAAGACATCCTGCTGACGGTGGGCGCCACAGGCCAACCCAATCAAGGCATCGTCCTCAGCAGCGGCCAGCCGCGACTTTGCTACGACATCTCCGGCTCAGGCGCAGGCTGGGCCTTGTATGGCGGCAGCCTGCTTCCAGCCAATGTCGTCAATCCGCCCAGCTTCCTGACATCGGCAGCAGGGCTGGGCAATGGCGGCAATCTCCAACTCGTCAGCTTGGGCCACACGGTCTTCCCTGGTGTCCTGCCCTGGCTGCTGTGGCAGGACACAGGAGGCCATTGGCACCCGTTCCCGTACGACCCGGCGAGCGGAGAGTATGTCAATCTGGCGAGCAACTTCGGAGGAAGCCGCCCCTCTCCGATCGATCTCGCGGTCGGCGCGGGCTGGACCGGGAACCAGACCCCGACGCTTCAGGTGGCCTACCTGGCCAGTGACGGAAACGTCTACATCACCTGGCAAGACAGCCAGGGTGGCTGGCATTGGTACGCCGGCATCAGTGGGAACGGGCTACCCTAGTTGCCGACGGCGGCCCCAACCTTGCCGGGGGATGGTCGCGCCGGATGCGACGGGGCCACATTCCGGCACTTGGGGCTTCCAGTGACCGGCCGAAACAGACCGCGCTGCCGCAGCCGATGGCGCACCGGCGTCCACCGAATCGCGCGAGGGGCTCAATCCATTTCGGTTGGGCGCGCCAGCGCCCTGGAAGCAACGCTGTCCGAATTGGCTGGAGGGGGATAGCGCGCCGACCATCGAGAGGTCTTCAGTCGTTGGGCCTGTCCTGTTGCTGGATGTACTGCTTAATCACTTCGAGC